>NZ_JBEPAA010000042.1:7936-72485 GCF_040298365.1 Kitasatospora sp. NPDC001603 | reverse complement strand
GAGGGACGGAGGATCGGGCCATGGGCGACGCGTCGGTGAGGGCCACGGGATGGGCCCGCTCATTCCCCATCGCGGGCGCCCGAACGGACCGGGTGGGCGCCGCCTCGTGACACCGCGGCGCCGCGGGCCGTCGGGGCCGACTACTCGGTGACCCCGGCGGCCTCGTCGGCCGCCGCCCCCCGGGCGGGCACCCCGTCGGCCGGCACCACCGGCTTCGGGCTCCAGCGCTGTTCGACGCCGGCGAGGCGCCAGTAGGCGATCGCCGCCCCCCAGACCACCACGAACAGCCCGACGATCGCGTAGCCGACGTTGTCCAGCGAGATGTCCGCGATCCAGCCGCTCACCGGGTCGGTGAGGTCCAGCTTCTCGTGCAGCACGGCGACCAGCTCGATGGTGCCGATGATGAACGCCACCGCGATCGACAGCCCAGTGATGGTCAGGTTGTAGTACACCTTGCGCACCGGGTTGGAGAACGCCCACTGGTACGCGAAGTTCATGAACGTCCCGTCCAGCGTGTCGAACAGGCTCATCCCGGACGCGAACAGCAGCGGCAGGCAGACGATCGCGTACCAGGGCAGCCCGGCGGCCGCGCCGGAGCCGGCCATCACCATCAGGGTCACCTCGGTCGCGGTGTCGAAGCCGAGGCCGAGCACCATGCCGACCGGGAACATCTGGCCGGGCCGGGTGATCGAGCGGGTCGCCCGGTTCAGCACCCGGGCCATCAGACCGCGCGAGTTGAGGTGCTCCTCCAGCTCGGCCTCGTCGAACCGACCGGCCCGCATCGACCGGAACACCTTGAGGATGCCGAACAGCGCCGCCAGGTTGAGCGCGCCGATCAGGTAGAGGAAGACACCGGACGCGGAGGTGCCGACCACACCGAGCCACTGGTGCGTGGTGGACTCGTCGTCCATCAGCGTGCTGGCCAGCTGGGCGCCGCCCGCCACCAGGGCGGCCATCAGGACCACCATCGAGGAGTGGCCGAGCGCGAACCAGAAGCCCACCGAGACGGGCCGCTTGCCGTCCGCCATGAGCTTGCGGGTGGTGTTGTCGATCACCGCGATGTGGTCGGCGTCGAAGGCGTGCCGCATGCCGAGGGTGTAGGCGGTGATGCCCAGGCCCACCCCGAAGACCTGGGTACCGACCTCGTACTTCTCCGGGGCGACCAGGAAGATCAGCGTCCCGAACGCCACTACGTGCATGGCCAGGATCACCCCCATCAACCCGGCCGTGCGGAGGGTGTCCTCGCGCCGCCAGCGGAAGCTCGGCAGGGCGGAGGACGCCGCGGGAGCAGCGGCGGTTTCGGGCAGGGTCATCTTCGGATCACGCTCCAGCACCTCGTGGAAAGACGTTCGTGAGATGCCGTGGCCGGTCTCCTGGCTGACGGGGCTTCCGGATCCGCCTTCCCAGGCGCGCGAGGCGCCCAGTGGCGTCGTGGATACGGACGACTCCCCCGATCACAGTGGCGAGGGCCGCTCCGGACTCCGGACCCTGAGGGTCCGTCACCGGTCTTCCCGAACACCACGGCGGGCAACACCGTAGGGGGCCGCACCTCACCCTTGCAAGGCTGCGCACCTGCGCAGGTGTCCAGGATCACAGCCACGGGCTGCAACAATGTCCGCATGCATCTCGTACCGGCCGACCGCGCGGGCCACCGCACCATCGACGGGCACCGGGTCTGCGAGGCCATCGCCGCGATCGGCGACCCCGGGCACGTCCGGTCCTGGGCCGAGCGGTTCTCGCTGCTCGCTGACCCGGGGCGGCTCGCCCTGCTGCTCGCCCTGCACCGGGCCGGGCCGCTCGCCGTCACCGACCTGGCGGTCGCCACCGGCATGCGCGACCCGGCCGTCTCGCAGGCGCTGCGGCTGCTGCGCACCGCGGGTGTGGTCACCGGCGACAAGGACGGCCGCGTGGTGCGCTACCGGCTCGTGGACGAGGCCCTGCGCCCCCTCCTCGACGAGTGCGCCGCCGCGGACCATCACGAGCACGGCGAGCCCGCCACCGGGAGCGACGCCACCGGCGGCGAGCCCTCCGCACCCCGGGCCGCCGCGGCCGGCTGACCGGCTCCCGGCTGACCGGCTCCGCCCGCGGAACACCGACCCGGCGCCCCGGGCCGTCGCGCCCGGGGCCCGCCTCACCCCTCCCGCACCAGCCGTTCGAAGCGCTCCAGCGAGCGCCGGGCCAGCGGGTCCGTCGCGGGCCGCAGGGCCCGGTCGAGCAGGCCCGCGCCGGGGAGCCGGAACGCGCCGAGGAAGGCGAAGCGGGTGCCTCCGGCCTCGGGGCGGGCCGCCATCCCGCCCAGCAGGAAGCGGCTGCGCATCAGGCACCACCCCGGCGTCAGCTCGACGTCGAAACGGGCCCGCAGCCGGGTGTGGCCGGTCACCAGCGCCTCCCGCCCTGGCGGTCGCCCGTACCGGGGCGGACGGCTGACCGCGCCCTCCCCCGGCAGCCCCGCGACCGCCCGCGGTGCCGCCCGGACGGCGCCGGGCAGCCGGCGCCGCCTCAGGCCCCCTGGCAGGTGGGGCACCAGAAGAGGTTGCGCGCGGCGTGCGCCTCGGTCCGGACCTCGGTGCCGCAGACCAGGCAGGGCATGCCGGCCCGGCGGTAGACGTAGACCTCGCCGCCGTGGTCGTCCACCCGCGGCGGACGGCCCATCGCCTCGGGGGTGTGCTCGGGTCGGACGGTGTCGATCCGCCCCGCGCCGACGCCCTCGCGCATCAGCGCGACCAGGTCGGCCCAGACGGCGTCCCACTCGGCCCGGCCGAGGTCGCGCCCGGCCCGGTGCGGGTCGATGCCGTGCCGGAACAGCACCTCGGCGCGGTAGACGTTGCCCACGCCGGCCAGCACCTTCTGGTCCATCAGCAGTGCCGCGATCGTCGTCCGGCTGCCGGATATCCGCCGCCAGGCCGGCTCCGGGTCGGCGTCGGCCCGCAGCGGGTCGGGGCCGAGGCGCGCCGCGACGGCGGCCTTCTCGGCGTCGGTGATCAGCGCACAGGTGTTGGGACCGCGCAGATCGGCGTAGGCGTCGTCGTTCGCCAGGCGCAACCGGACCAGGCCGACCGGCTCGGGCGCGGGGCCCTCCCCGAAGGCGAACCCACCGTAGAGGCCGAGGTGGATGTGCACCCAGGCGTCGTCCTCGAAGCCGAGGAAGAGGTGCTTGCCGATGGCCTCCGCCCCGGTCAGCACCTGCCCGTCGACCAGCTTCGCGCCGTCCGCGAACCGGCCCTGCGGACTGCTCGCACGGACCGGGCGGCCGCCGAAGGCCATGGCGTTCTCGGCGGCGAGGCGGTGGATGATGTGGCCTTCCGGCACGGGCGTCAGCTCCCCCGGGTGTGCGACAGGATGCCCCCATCATCGCAGCCCGCACCGACAGGCCCGGCCGGGCCGCCGGCCGTCGCGGGCTCCCGGAAGGCGGTACCGAATCCGCGCGCGGGGCAGCGCCGGAGCCGCCCGGAACAGCCCCGGGCGGCCCGGGCCTCAGCGGACCGGGATGCCCATCAGCCGGGCCAGGATCACCCGGTCCAGCTCGGCGGCGGTGGCCGCGACGTCCAGCTGGGAGTTGTCGATGATCGGCAGCCCGGAGTTGTACCAGCCGGCCATCCGGCCGTGGATCCGGGCCACCTCCTCGTCACTCAGCCGCCGGTTGCCACTGCGCCGGGCGTTGCGGCTCAGCACGGAGTCCAGGCTGGGCAGCAGCACGACCGGGATCATCCCCGGGCCGATGTGCCGCTTCCAGCCGCCGAGGCCGATCGCCGGGCGGTCCGGGAAGACCGCGTCGTCGATGATGCAGGAGATGCCGTTGGCCAGGTAGTTGCGGCAGGCGAAGCCGCAGGTGCGGCGGGCCAGCCGGTACTGCGCCTCGGAGGCGTTGTTCCAGCCGGACTGCGGGTTGGCGAAGCCGGACTGCACCCACTCGCGGACGTCGTCGAGGCTGATGTGGGCGGTGGGCGTGGGCCGCCGCTCGGCCCAGTGCCGGGCGACGGTGGTCTTGCCCGCGCCGGCCGGTCCGATCAGCAGCACGGCCAGTGGCCCGGACGGCAGGTGCGGCTGCGCGGGGTGGACCGGGAGCTGGACGGGCGCGCCGGACGGCAGCAGGAAGTGCCCGGTGGCGCCGGCCGGAACCGGCGCGGGCGCCGCGGCGGTGGGAGCCGACGGCGGCACGGGCCGCGCCGGCGCGGGCGGTGCGACGGGGGCCGCCGGGGTACCGGCCGGCGGCACGACCGGGCGACCGGCGTACGGGGGCCGACCGGCGGGCTCGCGCGCGGACCGGTCCGCGCCGTGGCGGACGGATTCGGCGTGGGCCGCCGCCCGCGGCACTCCCCGGGACGCGCCCGGCGCGCCACCGGCGGGCGGTGCGACGGTGGCACTGCCGGAGTACGGCGGGGCCGGCGGAGCGACGGGACGTGGGGGGACTTGTCCACCCCCGGCGTACTGCGTCACGGTCACCTCCCGACTTCTTTCAGCGGGGACACTACACGGCGGTCCCGCAGCGGGCACAGTCCGCCGCCGGGCCGCTGACGAGGGCCGGGGTACCGGATCGGGCCGGCCGGGGCCGCGCCGATCCGGTACCCCGGCCCGGGTGTCAGCGTGCGGTGAGCTGCCCGCCGAGCGCCCGCAGTGCCAGCTCGTACGAGCCCAGGCCGAATCCGGCGATGGTGCCGGAGGCGACCGCGGCGATCACCGAGGTGTGCCGGAAGGTCTCCCGGGCGTACGGGTTGGAGATGTGCACCTCGATCAGCGGCGCGGTCCGCTGGGCGGCGGCGTCGCGCATCGCGTACGAGTAGTGGGTGAAGGCCCCCGGGTTGATCACCACGGGCACCCCGCCGTCGGCCGCCTCGTGCAGCCACTCCACCATCTGCTGCTCGGAGTTGGTCTCGTGCACCTCGACCTCGAAGCCGAGCTCCTTGCCGAGCACGGTGCAGCGCTCGACCAGCCCGGCGTAGGAGGTGGCGCCGTAGACGTCCGGCTCGCGGCTGCCCAGCCGGCCGAGGTTGGGGCCGTTGAGCACCATCACCCGGGTCACGAGGAGACCTCCGCGTAGGCGGCGACCAGCAGGGACGGGTCGGGGCCCTCCAGCATGGAGGTCCGGCCGAGGCCGTCCAGGACGATGAAGCGCAGCAGGTCGCCGCGCGACTTCTTGTCGATCTTCATGGCGTCCAGCAGCTTCGGCCAGGCGTCCGCGCGGTAGCTCAGCGGCAGGCCGACCGAGGCCAGCACGGTGCGGTGCCGGTCGGCCGTCTCGTCGTCCAGCCGGCCGGCCAGGCGGCCGAGTTCGGCGGCGAAGACCATCCCGATCGAGATCGCCGCGCCGTGCCGCCACTTGTAGCGCTCGTTGCGCTCGATGGCGTGGCCGAGGGTGTGGCCGTAGTTGAGGATCTCGCGCTGGCCGGACTCCTTGAGGTCCCCGGAGACCACGTCGGCCTTGACCTGCACGGCCCGCCGGATCAGCTCGACGGTGTGCGGCCCGGCGGGGCTCCTGGCGCCCTCCGGGTCCGCCTCGATGAGGTCCAGGATGACCGGGTCGGCGATGAAACCGCACTTGATGACCTCGGCGAGGCCGGAGACGTAGTCGTGCCGGGGCACCGTCTCCAGGGTGTCGAGGTCCGCCAGCACGCCCACCGGCGGGTGGAAGGCGCCGACCATGTTCTTGCCCTCGGCGATGTTGATGCCGGTCTTGCCGCCCACCGCCGCGTCCACCATGCCGAGCAGCGTGGTGGGCATGGACACCCAGCGCACCCCGCGCAGCCAGGTGGCCGCCACGAAGCCGGCCAGGTCGGTGGTGGTGCCGCCGCCGAGGCCGACGATCACGTCGCTGCGGGTGAAGCCGGTCTGGCCGAGCACCGACCAGCAGTACGCGGCGACCTCGGCGCTCTTGGCGTCCTCGGCGTTGGGCACCTGGAGGACGATCGCCTCGTAGCCCTCGCCCAGCAGGTCCTCGCGGATGGCGTCGGCCGTGGCGGCCAGTCCTTCGGGGTGGATCAGCGCGACCCGCTTGGCGCGGGTCCCGATCAGCTGCCCCAACTCGCCGAGCAGCTGGTGTCCGATCAGCACGTCGTACGGGTCGTGGCCCGCGCTGCCGCCGACGTGAATCCTGACGATGTCACTCATGGGGGGTCTTCAGCTCCAGTGCTTCCATTACGGCGTCCGCGACCTGCCCGGGGGTGCGGCCCGCGGTGTCGACGACGGCGGTGGCCACCTCCAGGTACAGGGGCCGACGCGCCTCCATCAACTCACGCCAACGCGCCCGCGGGTTGACCGCGAGCAGCGGCCGCGGCGCGTCCAGCCCCACCCTCCGGACGGCGTCCGCCGGCGGGACCTCCAGGAACACCACCGGCAGCTCGCGCAGCAGCGCCCTGGTGGCCTCGGCCATCACCGCACCGCCCCCCAGCGCCAGCACGCCGTCGTGGTCCCGGGCGGCGCTGCGCACCGCGGCAGCCTCCAGCTCGCGGAAGTGCGGCTCGCCCTCGTCGATGAAGATCTCCGGGATCGGCTTGCCGGCCGACCGTTCGACATCGGCGTCGGTGTCCCGGAAGGCGACGCCCAGGCGCTCGGCGAGGTCCCGTCCGACGGTGGACTTGCCACTGCCGGGCGGGCCGACCAGCACCACCAGGGGCGCGCTCATCGGACGATCAGGTTGTCCAGGTACCCCTGGACGTTGCGGCGGGTCTCGCTGACGTGGTCGCCACCGAACTTCTCGTTCACCGCGTCCGCCAGCACCAGCGCGACCATCGCCTCGGCGACGATCCCCGCCGCGGGCACCGCGCACACGTCGGAGCGCTGGTGGTGGGCCTTGGCCGGCTCGCCCGTCCGCACGTCCAGCGTCTGCAGCGCGCGCGGCACGGTCGCGATCGGCTTCATCGCCGCCCGCACCCGGAGCAGCTCGCCCGTCGACAGGCCGCCCTCGGTACCGCCCGACCGGCCCGACGTCCGCTTGACGCCCTCCGGGGTCGGCACGATCTCGTCGTGCGCCTGCGAACCCGGCACCCGGGCCAGCTCGAACCCGTCGCCGACCTCGACGCCCTTGATCGCCTGGATCCCCATCAGCGCGGCGGCCAGCCGCGCGTCCAGCCGGCGGTCCCAGTGCACGTGCGAGCCGAGGCCGACCGGCACGCCGTAGGCCAGCACCTCGACGACCCCGCCCAGGGTGTCGCCGTCCTTGTGGGCCTGGTCGATCTCCGCGACCATCGCCTTCGACGCGTCGGCGTCCAGGCAGCGCACCGGGTCCTCGTCGAGGCGCGCCTCGTCGGAGGGCAGCGGCAGCACCCCGGCGGGGGCCTTCGCGCCCGCCAGCTCCACCACATGGCTGACGATCTCGATCCCGCAGGTCTCCTTGAGGTAGGCGCGCGCGACCGCGCCCAGCGCGACCCGGGCCGCCGTCTCCCGGGCGCTCGCGCGCTCCAGGATCGGCCGGGCCTCCTCGATCGAGTACTTCTGCATGCCCGCCAGGTCCGCGTGGCCCGGCCGGGGGCGGGTCAGCGCCTCGTTGCGGGCCAGCCCCGCCAGCACCTCCGGGTCGACCGGATCGGCCGACATGACCTGCTCCCACTTCGGCCACTCGGTGTTGCCGACCATCACGGCCACCGGGCTGCCCATGGTCTCGCCGTGCCGCACGCCGCCGAGGAAGGTCACCTCGTCCTGCTCGAACTTCATCCGGGCGCCACGGCCGTAGCCCAGCCGTCGGCGCGCCAGCGCCTCGGCCACCACCGCGGTGGTCACCGGAACACCGGCGGGCAGGCCCTCCAGCGTCGCGACCAGTGCCGGACCGTGCGACTCCCCCGCCGTCAGCCAGCGCAACGTACCCAACGGAGCTCCTTCATCAGCGGACCGGTCACGGCACTTGCCATGACCCGCCCGGGCGTGCTTCCTCTGTCCCTGGATCCTTTCATGCCGTCGGCATGCCCGGGAGCAGAGTCCGGGTGACGGACAGCAACCGGTCGACCCTCGGACGCGGTGGCCGGCGGAGCACCCGGGCCCCGCCGGGAGCACGGCCGGACCCCTCGCCGCGGCACGGCACGCCGGGGTGGCACGACACGCTGGACGGGCACGTCAGGTCGAGCCGGCACGACGCGCCAGGGTGGCACAGCACGCCCTTCCGGCACGACACGCCGATGTGACACAGCGCGCCGATCCGGCACGACACGCCACCCCGGCACGACATGCCCGGGCGGCACCGCCCGCCGCCCCGCGCGCACCGCGTCAGCGGCCGGCGAGCGCCGCCTCACCCGCGGCCCGGATGGCCGCCAGCGGCCCGGGCGCGCGGCCGGTGAACCGCTCGTTCTGCAGGACCGCCTGGTGGACGAGCAGGTCCAGGCCGCCCAGCACGGCGGCGCCGCGCTCGGCGCAGGCGGCGGCCAGCGCCGTCGGCCACGGGTGGTAGAGCACGTCGAACAGCGCGCCGGGCGCGGCGGGCAGCCCGGCGGCGAACGCGTCCGTCGCCCCCGCGGGCGTGGTCGATACCGTGAGCGGCTGCGCGAGCGCCTCCGCGCCCCGCTCCCAGTCGGCGGTGCGCACGGTCACCCCCAGGCGCTCACCCAGCTCGGCCATCTCCCGGGCCCGCTCGGCGCTGCGGACGTAGACCGTCACCTCGCCGGTGCATATCTGGGCCAGCGCCGCCAGCGCCGACGAGGCGGTGGCCCCGGCACCCAGCACGGCCGCCCCCGCCACTTCGGTGATGCCGCGCTCGCGCAGGGCGTTGACGAGGCCCGGGATGTCGGTGTTGTCCCCGGTGCGCCGCCCGTCGGCGGTGAAGACCACCGTGTTCACCGCGTCGACCGAGCGCGCGGTCGCGCTCACCTCGTCGAGCAGCGGGATGACCGCCCGCTTCAGCGGCATGGTGAGCGACAGGCCCGCCCACCGCTCCGCGTCCAGTCCGGCGAGGAAGCCGGGCAGCCCGGCCTCGTCCACCTCGAAGGCGTCGTAGCGCCAGCCGTCCAGCCCGAGCGCCGCGAAGGCGGCGCGGTGCAGGTGCGGCGAGAGCGAGTGGGCGATCGGCGAGCCGAGGACGGCGGCCCGGTGCTTGCTGGTCAACGCTGCTACTCCGTGAACTACTGGCCCGTCAGGGCTACTTGGTGGTGCAGTGGACGGCCACCTTGTCGAAGCCCTGGCCGGCCGCCTTGCAGTACTCCTCGACATCGGCCGCGAACTGCTTGTCCGTCTCCGAGAAGCGGGTGTTCTTCGGGTCCATCGCGATGAAGTACAGCCACTTGCCGTCCGCCGGGTTCAGCACCGCCTTGAGCGCCGCGTCACCCGGGTTGGAGATCGGCCCGGGCGGCAGGCCCGCGTTGATGTAGGTGTTGTACTTGTTGGAGGCGTCGTTGATGTCCTTCTTGTCCAGCACCTTGCGGCCCAGCGAGTACTGCAGCGTGGTGTCCATGCCGAGCTTGCCGTCGATCTTGCCCGTGTCGGCCAGCCGGTTCTGGATCGTCCGGGCCATCTTGGCGAAGTCGTCGGGGTTGTTGCCCTCGGCCTGGAGGATGCTCGCCTCGATGACCACCTCGTAGCCGGTCTTGAGGCCGATCTTGGCGGCCTCCGCGTCCAGCCCCGCGTAGCGGTCGACGGCGTTCTTCACCATCTGCTTGAGCAGGTCCTCGGGCTTCATGCCCGAGGCGATCGAGTAGCGGGCCGGCCAGAGGAAGCCCTCGATGTTGCCGTTGGCGTACGCGGGCAGACCGAGGCTGCCCAGCTGCGCCTTGGCCACCTCGGCCGTGGTGCCCTTGGCCAGCTGCAGCTTGTCGTCGATCTTGGCGTAGGTGGCGGCGGCCGTCAGCCCCTCCTGGACGATCAGCTTCTCACCGCCGTTCGCCTCCACCAGGTTGGTGACGGCGGCCTCGGCCGACATCTCCTTGGGCATGGTGTAGGTGCCGTACTGGATGGTGGTGCACTTCGGGTTCTTCCCGCACGCCTGGGTGAAGGCCTCGATGCTCTTGACCACGCCGGCCTCCTTGAGCGTCTTGCCCATCTCGGCCCCGACGGCACCCTTCTTGATCTCCACCATGACCGAGCCGCTGCCCTGGCCGGTGAAGTCCGGGGGCGGCCCGAAGTGGTCCTGGTAGAAGCCGTACCCCCACCAGCCCGCGCCGGCCACGCCGCCGACCATCACCAGCGCGACCAGCAGGCAGGCGCCACCGTTGCGGCGGCCGGACTTCTTGCCCTTCTCCTTGCGCTTCTTCTTGCCCTCGCGGGAGTTGTCCTCCTCGCCGAGGAAACCGTTCTGGTCGTCCCCGCCGTCCTCGGCGTAGTCGTCCTGGTGCTCGTCCCACTCGACCTCGGCCTGCTCGGGCTCGGCCTCCGCCGGCCGGCCGCCGGCCTCCAGCGCGGCGGCCTCCGCCTCCCAGTCGATGCCGTCCGGGCCGGGACCGGCGGGCCGCTCGGGCTCGGGCTGCCGGCGTCGCGAGGCCCGCCCGCCCGGCACCTGCCCGCCCGGAGCCTGCTCGCCCGGCACCCGCTGCTGACCGGGCTGCTGCGGCATCCCGGGCTGGGAAGCGCCCTGCTGCGGCATCCCGGCCTGGGACGCGCCCTGCTGGTTCATGCCCGACTGCGGCATACCCGCCTGCGGCATGCCCTGCTGCGGCATGCCCTGCTGCGAGTACCCCTGCTGCTGCCCCTGGTACCCGGGGGCGCTCTGCTGCTGCCCGGGGAACCCCTGCTGCGGGTAGCCCTGCTGCTGGTCCTGGTACCCCTGCCCACCCGGGAAGCCCTGGCCCCCGCCGTGCCCCTGCTGCGGGTACCCCTGCTGGTCGCCGAAGGCCTGACCGCCGTACTGCTGGGCCTGCTGGGCCTGCTGCTGTCCCTGCGCGAACTGCTGTCCCCCGTACTGCTGGGGCTGCTGGGGCTGGCCGCCCGGGTACGCCTGCTGCGGGTAGCCCTGCTGGGGGTAACCCTGCTGCTGCGCGGCCTGCTGCATCTGCTGCGGGTAGCCCTGCTGGTCGACGAAAGCCTGACCGCCGTACTGCTGGGGCTGCTGCCACTGGTCGTCCGTCGGCCCGGGGACCGGCTGCTGGCCGCCGTACCCGGGGTCACCGGGGTGCCACGGCTCGGAGCCCTGGGGGCCGTAGCCCCGACCCAGATCGGTCATTGATCCCCTTACACCGACGGAGACGGCCGGAGGATCGGACCGGCCGTCCGGGACGGCGTCCCGGCTGATTCTCGAACCGGCGTGCTACTGCAGCGCCTGGAGGGAGACGTTACCGTACCGCAGCCTGGCCTCCGGCAGGGGCGATGTGCCCTCACTGCCCGCCCGGAGCGGTCGGCGCACCCGTCGGCTGACTGCCGCTCGCCCCCGCGGAGGCACCGCCCGAACCGCTCGCCGACGGGCTCGGCTGCGCGGCCCGGGCGGCGTTGAACTCGGCCACGTTGCGCTGCTGCACTTCGAAACTGTCGGTGAACCGGGTGTCCCCCGGCTTCACGGTGACGAAGTAGAGCCAGTCCCCCTGCGCCGGGTCCACCGCCGCCATGATCGCCTGCCGCCCGGGGTTGCCGATCGGCGTCGGCGGCAGTCCGGTGTGCAGATACGTGTTGTACGGGGAGTCCAGCTTGGTCTCCGTGACGGTGGTGTTCAGCGTCGAGCGCCCGAGCGCGTAGTTGATCGTGGAGTCCAGTTGCAGCGGCATGTTCTTGGCCAGCCGGTTGTAGATCACCCGGGCCACCTTGGCCATGTCCTCGGTGTTGTCCGCCTCGCCCTGCACCATGCTGGCGATGGTCACCAGCCCGTACAGGCTCTGCCCGAGGTTCTGCGCGACGACCTCCGCGTCGTCCCGGGCGAACTCCTTGCCGGCCCGCTCCACCATCTGCTTCAGCAGGTCCACCGCGGTGGTCCCGTCGGTCACGCTGTACGTCGCGGGGAAGAGGTACCCCTCCGGGCTGCCCTTGGCGAACTCCGGCAGCCCCAGCTCGGCGCCCTGCTCCTGGGCGGCCCGCTGCGTGGTGCCCTCGGGCAGGTCCAGCTTCTTGTCGATCGCCGTGTAGATCTGGTTGCCGCGCCAGCCCTCGGGGATGGTCAGGCCGTTGGCGTTGGCGGGGTCGACCAGGATCGCCAGCGCGGCGGCCGCCGACATCTTCTGCTTCAGCGTGTAGGTGCCGGGCTGGATCCGCCCGGCGGCGGCCGCGCTGCCCTTGGCCGCCCGGGTGAAGGCCAGCGAGCTGGCCACCACGCCGTTGCGCACCAGCGCGGAGGCGATCTGGGTGAGCCCGGCGCCCTCGGGCACCGAGACCTGGACGTCGCCGGTGCCCGCCCCGTGGTAGTCGGCGGCGGCCGGCGGCTTCTGCTGTCCCTGCAGCCAGGTGTACCCGGTCAGACCGGCCCCGCCGAAGACGACCACCAGGGCGAGCGCGGTCAGCCCGCAGGCGAGCCCGTTGCGCCGGCGGTGCGGATCCGGCGCATCGTGGCGAGGACGGGGCGCACCCGGCGGACGGCCCTCGGGTTCGAGCACCGGCGCACCGAGGTGGCCGGGTGTGAGCCCGGGCGTGAAGTCCTGGTCGGTCATTGCGCCCCCTCGGCGGTCCCGGAACGAGCAGAAGGGGCCCGTGCGGACGCGTCCGCACGGGCCCCTTCACCGGGACGTTAGATCAGGCCGGTCAGCCGGCCGCCTCGACGCTCTCACCGGGCGGGCGTCCGCTCACCCGTTCGGACTCAAGGGCGGTCTGCAGGATCACCACCGCGGCGGCCTGGTCGACCACCGAGCGGCCCTTCTTGGCCTTGACCCCGGAGGCGCGCAGCCCGTGGGTGGCCGTGACGGTGGACATCCGCTCGTCGACCAGCCGGACCGGCACCGGGTAGAGCCGGTTGGCCAGCCGGGTGGCGTACCCGCGGACCTTCTCCGCCGCCGGGCCCTCCTTGCCGCTGAGCGAGCGCGGCAGGCCGACGATCACCTCGATCGCCTGGTACTCGTCGGCGATGGCGGCGATCCTGGCCTGCGACTTCACCCCGGCGGGGACGGTCTCCACCGGCGTGGCGAGCACCCCGTCGGGGTCGCAGGACGCGACCCCGATCCGGGCGTCACCGACGTCGACGGCGATCCGCCGCCCGCGGCGGAAGGGCGGCCTCTCCTCCTGGTCCATCAGCTGGCGCGCTCCGCGACCAGACCGCGCACCGCGGCGATGGCCTCGCCGACCGCGCCCGCGTCGGAGCCGCCGCCCTGGGCGACGTCGTCCTTGCCGCCACCGCCGCCGCCGAGGGTCTTGGCGGCGACCCGGACCAGCTCGCCGGCCTTGATGCCGCGCCCGCGCGCGTCCTCGTTGGTGGCGATCACGGTCAGCGGGCGGTCGTTGGCCACCGTGAAGGCGGCGACCACGGCCGGCCGCGAGCCGAGCCGGCCGCGCACGTCCAGGACGAGCTTGCGCAGCTCGTCGGCGCCGGTGCCGTCGGCGACCCGGGCGGCCACCACGGCGATGCCCTGGACGTCCTCGGCGGAGTCGGCCAGACCCGCGGCGGCGGCCAGCACCTTCTCGGCGCGGAAGCGCTCGATCTCCTTCTCGGCGTCCTTGAGCTTGGCGAGCATCCCCGAGATCTTCTCCGGCAGCTCCTCCGGGCGGCCCTTGACCAGCTCGGTCAGCTGGGCGACCACGGTGTGCTCACGGGCGAGGAACTTGTAGGCGTCCACGCCGACCAGCGCCTCGACCCGGCGCACGCCGGAGCCGATCGAGGACTCGCCGAGCAGCTTCACCAGGCCCAGCTGGGCGGTGTTGCCGACGTGCGTGCCGCCGCAGAGCTCCTTGGAGAAGTCCCCGATGGTGACGACGCGGACCGAGTCGCCGTACTTCTCCCCGAACATCGCGATGGCGCCGGCCTTGCGGGCCTGGTCCATCGTCATGACCTCGGCGGTGACGTCCAGCTCGCGGGTCAGCACGTCGTTGATCTTCTGCTCGACGTCGACCAGCACGCTGCCGGGCACGGCGGCGGGCGAACCGAAGTCGAAGCGGAAGCGGCCGGGGGCGTTCTCGGAGCCGGCCTGGGCGGCCGTCGGGCCGAGCGCGTCGCGCAGCGCCTGGTGGGTCAGGTGGGTGGCCGAGTGGGCGCGGGCGATGGCCCGGCGGCGCTCGATGTCGATGGTGGCGTACGCCGAGGCACCGAGCACGACCTCGCCGAACAGCACGCCGCCGGAGTGCACCGTCACGCCCGGGACGGGCTGCTGCACGTCGCGGATCTCCACCACGGCGCCGGAGTCCAGCCGGATCCGGCCGTGGTCGGCGAGCTGGCCGCCGCCCTCGGCGTAGAACGGGGTGCGGTCGAGGATGATCTCGACCTCGTCGCCCTCGCTCGCGGCCGGCGCCGGGACGCCGTCCACCAGCAGGCCGACCACGGTGGCCTCGCCCTCGGTGAGGTTGTAGCCGGTGAAGACGCTGGCGCCGGACTTGTCGGCGACCTCGCGGTACGCGGCGACGTCGGCGTGGCCCATCTTCTTGGCCTTGGCGTCGGCCTTGGCACGGTCCCGCTGCTCCTGCATGAGGCGGCGGAAGCCGGCCTCGTCGACCTGGAGGCCCTGCTCCTCGGCCATCTCCAGGGTCAGGTCGATCGGGAACCCGTAGGTGTCGTGCAGCTTGAACGCCTGCTCGCCGGAGAGCACCGCGCCGCCGGACTGCTTGGTCTCGGTGACCGCGGTGTCCAGCAGGGTGGTGCCGGCCTTCAGGGTCTGCAGGAAGGCCGCCTCCTCGCCGGTGACGACCGTCTCGATGCGCTTGCGGTCGGCCTCCAGCTCCGGGTACTGCGGGGCCATCGCCTTGATCGCGACCTCGGTCAGGTCCTTGGCGACCTGGCCGGTGGCGCCCAGCAGGCGCATGTTGCGGATGGCGCGGCGCAGGATGCGGCGCAGCACGTAGCCGCGGCCCTCGTTGCCGGGGGTGACACCGTCGCCGATCAGCATCAGCGCGGTGCGGATGTGGTCGGTGACCACGCGCAGCGAGACGTCCGACTTGTGGTCGGCGCCGTAGCTGTGACCGGTCAGCTCGGCGGCGCGGTCGAGGATCATCCGGCTGGTGTCGATCTCGAAGAGGTTGTCGACGCCCTGCAGGATGGCGGCGAGGCGCTCCAGGCCGAGGCCGGTGTCGATGTTCTTGCTCGGCAGGTCGCCGAGGATCTCGAAACCGTCCTTGCCGTCACCGTGGCCGCGCTCGTACTGCATGAAGACCAGGTTCCAGATCTCCAGGTAGCGCTCGCCGTTGACGGCCGGGCCGCCCTCCTCGCCGTACGCGGGGCCGCGGTCGTAGTTGATCTCCGAGCACGGGCCGCACGGGCCGGGGACGCCCATCGACCAGAAGTTGTCCTTCATGCCGAGGCGCTGGATGCGCTCGGAGGGCACGCCGATGACGTCGCGCCAGATCTGCTCGGCCTCGTCGTCGTCCTTGTAGACGGTGATCCAGAGCTTCTCCTTCTCCAGGCCGTAGCCGCCGTCCGCGACGGGAGTGGTGAGCAGCTCCCACGCGAACTTGATGGCCCCTTCCTTGAAGTAGTCGCCGAAGGAGAAGTTGCCGCACATCTGGAAGAAGGAGCCGTGCCGGGTGGTCTTCCCGACCTCCTCGATGTCCAGGGTGCGCACGCACTTCTGGACGCTGGTGGCCCGGGAGAACTGCGGCTTGACCTCGCCGAGGAAGTACGGCTTGAAGGGCACCATGCCGGCGTTGACCAGCAGCAGGGTGGGGTCGTCGGCGACCAGGGACGCCGACGGAACGACGGTGTGGCCGCGCTCCTCGAAGAAGCGCAGCCAGCGGCGGCGGATCTCTGCCGACTCCATTAGTGGTCCTTCCGGTTCGGGGTACCGCCCGGCTGCGGCAGTGCGCGGCCGGGCGTCTTTTCGATGGCTGGGGTGGTGCGCGCACCGTCGGACGATGCGCGGGCACTGCTGGACGAAGGCAGGGCGGCGGCCGGGCTGCCGGGCGCCGCCGAGATAGCTCGGTACTGCGGCTCGCCGCGCAGGACCCGGCGCCGGGGCTCGACGACGGCGGTGCCGTCCAGTCCGAGGTCCTCGCGCAGCTGCTCCTCGCGCTCGGCCATGCCCGCCTTCACGTCCTGGGCGAACCGCTTGGCCGCGTCGCCCAGGTGCAGCGCGCCGCGCGCGGCGGTGCCGGAGAGGCTGTCCGGGGTGAGCCGGTGCACGGCCTCGTTGGCCTTGTTCATGGCCCAGACGGTGGCACCGGCGCCGACCGCCATCCAGAAGATGCGTCGCACCATGCCGTCAGCCCCTCACCGCGCGCCGGACCCGGGCGAGCAGGCCGCTCTTGGCCGTCGTCGCGGCACGCACCTCGGCCCGGATCAGCCGGGCCAGCTCCTCGCGCTCGCTCGGCTGGGTGGGCAGCGTCACGGTGCCGTTCTGCTTGGCGACGGCCTTGCGGACGCCGTAGCTGAAGGCCGCGACCTTGACCAGCGGCCCGCCCAGGGTGGCCGCGACGGTGGAGGAGAGCGCCTGGGCGTTGGCGGCGGCGTCCTGGACGTTGGCGGTGATCTCGTCCACCCGCTCCAGCTGCTCGTTGGCGCTGCGCACGGCGGCTCCGGCCTCGGTCAGCAGCGGCACGGCCTGCTCGGTCACGGCGGAGACCAGGACGGCGGCCTCCTTGAGCACCCGCGAGAGGTGCACCAGCACGACGGCGAGCAGGGTGACCAGGACCGCCCAGAACACGGCGACGAGCAAGCCGGCCAGCTCTCCCACGGACACCTTGTGCGCTCCCTCGCCTTGCTGTTCTCCGAAGGAGACCCTATCGCGACCACGGCCGGTTTCCGGACCGGATATCGGCCGGGGCGTCCCCGGGCCCGCCCCCGCGGATCCGGTCCGGTGTACGAGCCGCGCGCGTAACCTACCGGCCGGTCACCTCGTTCTGCCGGACGGGCCGTCGCCGGGGCGGCCCGCGGGCACGCCCGAACCGCGACGGTCCGGGCCCGGAGACGGGAGCAGCGCTTGGCCGCGGACCCGACAGCACGGCCCGGAGCGGGGGCGGCGCGGCGGGAGCCGGCGCCCGGCCGGCTCCCGGCCGAGGTGACCAGCTTCGTCGGCCGGCAGCGGGAGCTGACCGAGCTGGCCCGGCTGCTGGCCGCCGCGCGGCTGGTCACGGTGACCGGCCCGGGCGGCGTGGGCAAGAGCCGGCTTGCCCTGCGCGCGGCGGCCCGGGCGGCCGGCGCCTTCCCGGACGGCACCTGGCTGGTCGAGGTCGCCCCCGTGCAGGACCCGCTGCTGCTCGGCCACGCCGTGCTGGAGGCGCTTCGGCTGACCGACGGCACCCCCCGGCCGCCGCTGGACGTGCTGACCGAGCAGCTCGCCGGGCGCCGCACGCTGATCGTGCTGGACGGCTGCGAGCACCTGGTGGACGCCTGCGCGGAGCTGGTCGACGCCCTGCTGCGGGCGCTGCCCGGCCTGCGGGTGCTGGCCACCAGCCGGGCGGCGCTGCGCGCCCCGGGCGAGCACCTGCTCGTCCTGGCGCCGCTGCCGGTGGGCCCGGTCGGCCCCGGCGTACTGCCGGACGCGGTGCGGCTGTTCGCCGACCGGGCCCGGGCGGTGCTGCCCTCCTTCGAGATCACCGCGGCCTCCGCCGAGGGGATCGCCCAGCTCTGCCGCCGGCTGGACGGCATCCCGCTGGCCGTCGAGCTGGCGGCCGGCCGGCTGCGGTCGCTCTCGGTCGCGCAGATCGACGCCCGGCTGGGCGACCGGTTCCGCCTGCTCACCGGCGGCGCCCGGACGGCGCTGCCGCGCCACCAGACGCTTCGCACGACCATCGGGTGGAGTCACGAACTCTGCACGCCGCAGGAACGTTTGCTCTGGGCCCGGCTCTCGGTCTTCACGGGGAGCTTCGACCTGGAGGCCGCCGAGTACGTCTGCGCCGGCGACGGCATAGAACCGGAGGACCTGCTCGACCTGGTGTCCGAGCTGATCAACAAGTCGGTGCTGCTCCGGGTGTCGACCCCCGGCCGGCCGGCCGAGGAGGGGGGCGGCGTAAGGTTCGGGCTGCTGGACACCCTGCGCGAGTACGGCCTGCGGTGGCTGCGCTCGACCGGTGAGGAGCGGCGGCTGCGGCGCCGCCACCGGGACTGGTACCTGGGCGTGGCCACCTGGGGCGAGGTCGAATGGTTCGGCCCCCGGCAGGCGGAGACCGCCGAGCGCACCGAGCTCGCCCACCCCAACCTGCGGGCGGCGCTGGAGTTCTGCCTGGCCGAACCGGGCGAGGAGCAGCTCGCCCTGCTGCTGGCGAGCACGCTCTGGTTCTACTGGGTCGGCTGCGGCCACCTCGGCGAGGGCCGGCACTGGCTGGACCGCGCGCTCGCCCTCGACCCCGAGCCGACCGAGGCCCGCGCCAAGGCGCTCTGGGTCACCGGGTACATGGCGACCCTCCAGGGCGACCTGCTCACCGCGCGCCCGGCCCTGGAGGAGTGCCGCCGCCAGGCGCTGGACACCGGCGACGACCGGGCGCTCGCCTACGCCGTCCACCGGCAGGGCTGCGCCGCGCTGATCGGGGACGAGCCGGCCCGTGCCGCCGAGCTCTTCGAGGAGGCGCTCTGGCACTACCGGACGATCGGCGAGCTCAACAGCAACGTCCTGATGGCCATGTTCGAGCTGGGCATCGCCTACCTGTTCCAGGGCGACCAGGACAGCGGCGAGTTCTGGCTCGGCGAGGTCCGCGAGCTCTGCGAGGAGCACGGCGAGCAGTGGGCGTACGCCTACGGGCTCTACGCGCTCGGGTACTCGCACTGGCTGGACGGCGAGGTCCGGCTGGCCCGGGCGCGGGCCCGCGAGAGCGTCCGGCTCAACCACCTCTTCCACGACCTGCTGGGCATCGTGCTGGCGATCGACCTGCTGGCGCTGCTGGAGACCGAGCCCACCGGGCCCGGCCGGCCGGGCGACCTGCGCGAGGCCCGGGTGCTGCAGGGCGCCGCGCACCGGATCTGGCAGGCGGTGGGCAAGCCGTTCTTCGGCTCGCGCACCTTCAACGGCCCCCACCGGCACTGCGAGGAGCGGGCCAGGGCCGGGCTGACCGAGCAGGAGTTCACCGAGTGCTTCGACCACGGCGCCCGGCTGGACCTCGACGCCGCCGTCCACCGGGCGCTCGGCGGCGACGGCCGCGCGGGCGGTCCGGGCCGGCTGCCGGGCCCCTTCCCGGTGCCGCCGGCGCCGCACCCCTCACCGGCCAGGAATAGTTGAATCTTGTCCATTGCTACACCGGTCGGCACCTCCCGGCACCCCCGCCGGGCGGACGCCCGGAAGGAGCAATCGTGGCCACCAACACCGCCGACGAGTACCGCCTCGCGACGTTCTACTTCGACTCCAAGGCGTACACCGACGCCGCCCGCATGCTGGAGGGCGTCCTCGCCGAGGAGCCGGCCAACCTGTCGGTCCGGCTGCTGCTGGCCCGCAGCTACTTCCACTCGGCCCAGCTCTCCCGCGCCGAGGCCGAGCTGCGCCGGATCCTGGACGCCCACCCGGCCGAGGACTACGCCCGGCTGATGCTGGGCCGGACCCTGGAGCGCCAGGGCCGCGCCGAGGAGGCCCGCCCGCACCTGCGGCTGGCCGCCGCGATGACCGGCGAGGACGACTGAGCACAACCCGGGAGCACCCGGGAACGGGACGAGCCCCCGCCGCCTCGAAAGGCGACGGGGGCTCGCTGGGTACGGCAGGCGTACCGCTCGCGGGTCAGCGCGAGTAGTACTCGACGACGAGCTGCTCGTCGCAGATCACCGGGACCTCCTTGCGCTGCGGCGCGCGGTCCAGGCGGAAGGCCAGGGCCTTCAGGTTGACCTCGAGGTACTTCGGGGTCTGGCCCTCGCCCGCGTAGCCACCCTCACGGGCGACCTGGAACGGGACCTTCTCCTTGCTGCGCTCGCGAACGGTCACGACGAAGCCCGGCTTCATCTGGTACGACGGCTTGTTGACCTTGCCGCCGTTGACCTCGATGTGACCGTGGACGACCATCTGACGGGCCTGGTAGATGGTGCGGGCAATGCCCGAACGCAGCACCAGGGAGTCCAGACGGGTCTCCAGCTCGGCGACGAGCGCCTCACCGGTCTTGCCCTCGGCCTTCTTCGCGCGGTCGAACGCGCGCGCCATCTGCTTCTCGCTCAGGTCGTACTGGGCGCGCAGACGCTGCTTCTCGAGCAGACGGACCTTGTAGTCCGAGTTCTGCTTGCGGCCACGGCCGTGCTGGCCGGGCGGGTACGGGCGGGCCTCGAAGTACTTGACGGACTTCGGGGTCAGCGGCACGCCGAGCGCACGCGCGATCTTGACCTTGGGACGCTTCTGGTTCGCCATGAACCAAACCTTCCTTGCTTACGAATACGGCTTCACCAGGTGTTGACGGAGGTCGCTCCTCGCGGTCCGGAGACAACCGCACCGCCCGGGGGCAGTGCGATCAGCCGCTCTCCACGACCGGGCACGGATGTGCAAGCACACGAGTGGCCCACCGAACCTGGGTTGGTGGGCTGCACGCGACACCGAAACGGTGCGCGACGCTCCTGGGGCCTCCCGGAGGAGACCACGGCCCTTGCCCCGCTGGTGCGGCCGGTCGGTCAGGGTCTCCCCTGCCGCCGCGCCCGGGACACGGCACTCCGGACGAGTATACCCGCCGATCACTCGCCCTTGAGCCGGCCCCTGGTCCACTCCACGATGTCCGCGTACCGGGCCTCCCCGCCGTGCCGGGTCGGCCGGTAGTACGCCTTGCCGTGCACGGCGTCCGGCGCGTACTGCTGCGCCGCGATGCCCTCCGGCAGATCGTGCGGGTACTGGTAGCCCTGGCCGTGCCCGAGCTTGCCCGCGCCGCCGTAGTGCGCGTCCCGCAGGTGCGGCGGCACCGCGCCCGCCAGGCCCTGCCGGACGTCCGCCAGCGCCGCGTCGATCGCCAGGTAGGCGGCGTTGGACTTGGGCGCCAGCGCCAGTGCGATCGCCGCCTGGGAGAGGATGATCCGTGCCTCCGGGAAGCCGATCAGCGCCACCGCCTGGGCCGCCGCGACCGCCGTGGCCAGCGCCGTCGGGTCGGCCAGGCCGACGTCCTCGCTGGCCGAGATCATCAGCCGCCGGGCGATGAACCGCGGGTCCTCCCCCGCCTCGATCATCCGGGCCAGGTAGTGCAGGGTGGCGTCCACGTCACTGCCCCGGATCGACTTGATCAGCGCGCTGGCCACGTCGTAGTGCTGGTCGCCGTCCTTGTCGTAGCGCACCGCGGCCTGGTTCACGGCCGTCTCGGTGGTGGCCAGCGTGATGCTCGCCTCGCCCTTCTCCAGCGCCGCCCCGGCGGCCGCCTCCAGCGTGGTGAGCGCCCGCCGGGCGTCCCCGCCGGCCAGCCGGACCAGGTGGTCCTCGGCCTCCGGGGTGAGCTCCAGCGCGCCCTCCAGACCGCGCTCGTCGGCCACCGCGCGGTGCAGCAGGGCGCGGATGTCCTCGTCCGTCAGCGACTCCAGCGTGAGCAGCAGCGAGCGCGACAGCAGCGGGGAGATCACCGAGAAGTACGGGTTCTCGGTGGTGGCCGCGATCAGGGTGACCCAGCGGTTCTCCACGGCGGGCAGCAGCGAGTCCTGCTGGGCCTTGGAGAAGCGGTGGATCTCGTCCAGGAAGAGCACCGTCTCCCTGCCGTTCATGCCGACCGCCCGGCGGGCGCCGTCGATCACCGCGCGGACCTCCTTGACGCCCGCGGTGATCGCGGACAGCTCCACGAAGCGGCCCTCGACGGACTGGCTGATCACGTGCGCCAGGGTGGTCTTGCCGGTACCGGGCGGCCCCCAGAGGATCACCGAACTGGTCGCCGCCGGGCCGCGCGAGCCCGACACCAGCCGGCGCAGCGGCGAGCCCGCCTTCAGCAGCTGCCGCTGCCCGGCGACCTCGTCCAGGGTGCGCGGGCGCATCCGCACGGCCAGCGGGGCCCGGCCGGGCTCCTTGGCCTGGCGTTCCTCGGCGGCGGCGGTGAAGAGGTCCGGTTCGTCCACACCGGAAGCCTATGCGAGCCGACCGACACCCCGGCCCGGCCGCCGCGGGGAACTGTCGGGCGGCCGGGCCTACCCGATCCGCGCCGAGTGGTCCGGTACGTACTTCTGCAGGTCCCGCGGCGGCCGCTGGTAGCCGCGCGACTCCGGGCGGGCCGGCAGCTCGATCCGCCGCGGCGCCACCTCGTGGTACGGGACGGTCGAGAGCAGGTGGGCGATCATGTTGAGCCGGGCCCGCCGCTTGTCGTCGCTCTCCACCACGTTCCACGGCGAGTCCGGGATGTCGGTGTAGACGAACATCTCGTCCTTGGCCCGCGAGTAGTCCTCCCAGCGGCTGACCGACTCGACGTCCATCGGCGACAGCTTCCACCGCCGCATCGGGTCCTCCAGCCGGTCCCGGAACCGCCGCTGCTGCTCGGTGTCGCTGACCGAGAACCAGTACTTGCGCAGCAGGATGCCCGACTCGATCAGCATCCGCTCGAACATCGGGCACTGGTGCAGGAACTGCCAGTACTGCTCGTCCGTGCAGAAGCCCATCACCCGCTCGACCCCGGCCCGGTTGTACCAGCTGCGGTCGAACAGCACGATCTCCCCCGCGGCCGGCAACTGCTCGACGTAGCGCTGGAAGTACCACTGGGTCCGCTGGCGCTCGGTGGGCGTGGGCAGCGCCGCCACCCGGGCGATGCGCGGGTTCAGGTACTCCGTCACCCGCTTGATCGCGCCGCCCTTGCCGGCCGCGTCGCGCCCCTCGAAGACGACCACCAGCCGGGCGCCCTCGGCCCGCACCCACTCCTGGAGCTTCACCAGCTCGTTCTGGAGCCTCAACAGCTCCCGCTCGTACGGCTTCTTCGCGAGCCGCTCCCGCCGGTGCTCCGGCCCGGTACCGGGATCGCGCTCGGCCTTGGCTGCCACCTGGGTGCCTCCGTTCGGCAAAGGCTGATGAGCACTCACCGTAGGCGCAACCCCGGGTTCCCGCAGGCCGGGCGCCGGCCCGGCAGCGGCGGCCCCCTGAACCGCCGCTGCCGGACTCCCCCGTGGCCGGCCCGCGAGGGCCGAGTGATCAACCCTGTCGTAGACCTGCCGGGCCGGTCCAATATCCCGTTCCATAACCTTGGGGCATGGATGTGGACACCCGACTGCTGCGGAGCTTCGCCGCGGTCTGCGAGGAGGGCCAGCTGACGGCCGCCGCGGCCCGGCTGTTCGTCTCGCAGCCGACCCTCACCAAGCAGATCCGCCAGCTGGAGGCCCTGCTCGGGGTGGAGCTGTTCGAGCGCTCGCGCCGGGGCATGGCGCCCACCCACGCCGGCCGGGCCCTGGCCGAGCGCACCGGGCCGGTGCTGGCCGGCTGGGACGACGCGCTGCGCGCCACCCGGGCGGCGGCGGCCGAGCAGGGCTCGACGCTGCGGGTGGGCTTCGAGGGCGGCAGCATCAACCTGATGACCCGCAGCACGGTGACGGACTTCACCCGGCGGATGCCCGGCTGGCAGGTGGAGCTGCGGCAGAACAACTGGTTCGACCCGACCTCGGGGCTCGCCACCGGGGAGATCGACCTGACGCTCTGGCACGCCCCGCCGTCGCTCTCCGAGCAGTACAACGTCGCGGTGCTGGGCGAGGAGCCGCGCTGCGTGGCGCTGCCGGCCGGGCACCGGTTGGCGGGCCACCAGGTGATCCGGTTCGAGGACCTGCTGGACGAGCCCTTCGTCGCGATCCCGCTGGAGGCCGGGCACTGGCGCGACTACTGGCTGGCGGTCCCGGAACGGCGCGGGCGACCGGTGCGGATCGGCGCGGTGGCGCACAACTCCGACGAGTGGCTGGCCGCGGTGGTGTGCGGTCAGGGCGTCGGCTTCGCCCCGGAGGCGATGAGCAGGCTGGCGGCGCGGGAGGATGTCGCGTACCGGCCGGTGCGGGGGCTCAGCCCGAGCCTGGTCGGGCTCTACTGGCCGATGGGCCGCGAACTGACGCCCGCCATGGCCGCGTTCGTGCGCAGCTGCCGGGCCACGGTCGGGTTCTCGGCCGGCCCGGCGGTCCCGGGCCAGGCGGAGTGAGCCGGACGGAGCCGGTCCGGCGCGTACGGGGGCGGACCGGGTCGGGTCAGACCGCCTCGAAGGGCTCCGGGTAGCGGCAGAGCCCGCGCGGACCGCCGTCGTAGGCCGGCAGGGCGAGGGTCTGGAAGTAGGCCTCCGGCACCTCGAACGGGCCGGTGACCTCGTGCCGGCCCGCCGGCGCGAAGCCGAACCTGCCGTAGTAGTCCGGATCGCCGAGGACGACGACGAGCTTCTCCGCCGCCTCCTCCGCGGCCGTCAGCGCGGCCCGGACGACCAGCTCGCCGACGCCCTTGCGCTGCCACTCCGGGGCGACCGCGACGGGCGCGAGCGCCAGGCCCCGGCCGTCGCCGACCGCCAGCCGGGTGAGCAGCGCGTGGCCGACCACCAGCCCGGCCTCGTCCACCGCCACCACGGACAGCTCGGGCAGCCAGGCGGGGTCGCGGCGCAGCGCGTCCACCAGATCGGCCTCGTCGGGGCCGGGGAAGGCCGCCATGTGGACCCGTCTGGTGGCGGGTGCGTCCTCGGGACACTCGATTCTGGTGGTGACCTTCATGGGGGAGCCTCTCTCCGTCGCACACCGTTGTGGACCGGCCCCGGACGGCGGGTGCGCCGTCCGGGGCCGTGAAAGATTAGCCGATTGGGCGTCAGGCCTGGGGCTGGGCCTCGGGCTTGACCTCGGAGGACTTGGCGTCCTCGCGGACCTTCGGCTGGGCGTCGACGCCGGCCTCGCGACGCTGCGCCGGGGTGATCGGGGTCGGGGCACCGGTCAGCGGGTCACCACCGGTGGACGTCTTCGGGAACGCGATGACGTCGCGGATGGTGTCGTACCCGCCCAGCAGCGTGACGACGCGGTCCAGGCCGAAGGCGACACCGCCGTGCGGCGGCGGGCCGTAGTTGAAGGCGTCCAGCAGGAAGCCGAACTGCGAGGCCGCCTCCTCCTCGGAGAGGCCGATCGCGTCGAACGCCCGCTTCTGCACGTCCCGCTGGTGGATACGGATCGAACCGCCGCCCAGCTCCGAGCCGTTGAGGACCAGGTCGTAGGCGTTGGAGAGCGCCGAACCCGGGTCGGTGTCGAAGGTGGCGAGCGACTCGGCGGTCGGGGCGGTGAACGGGTGGTGCACCGCGTGCCAGCCCTGGAACTCGCCCTTGTCGTCCTCGATCGGCTCGAACATCGGGAAGTCGACGACCCAGAGGAAGGCCCAGCGGGACTCGTCGATCAGCTCGCAGCGGCGGCCGATCTCCAGACGGGCGGCGCCGAGCAGCTCCTGCGAGGGGCGCTCCTTGCCGGCCGCGAAGAAGATCGCGTCACCGTTCTTGGCCCCGGCGGCGGCGGCCAGGCCGGCCAGGTGCTCCTCGGAGAGGTTCTTGGCGACCGGGCCGCGCAGCTCGCCGGTCTCGGCGTCGATCAGCACGTAGGCGAGGCCCCGGGCGCCGCGCGCCTTGGCCCAGTCCTGCCAGGCGTCGAGCTGCTTGCGCGGCTGCGAGGCACCGCCGGGCATGACCACGGCGCCGACGTACGGGGCCTGGAACACGCGGAACGAGGTGCCCTTGAAGTACTCGGTGAGGTCCGTGAGCTCCTGGCCGAAGCGGACGTCCGGCTTGTCCGAGCCGTAGCGGCCCATCGCGTCCGCGTAGCTCATCCGGGGCAGCGGGTTGGGGATCTCGTACCCGTGCACGTCGCGCCAGATCGCACCGATGATCTTCTCGCCGAGGGCCAGGATGTCCTCCTGGTCGACGAAGGAGGCCTCGATGTCCAGCTGGGTGAACTCCGGCTGGCGGTCGGCGCGGAAGTCCTCGTCGCGGAAGCAGCGCGCGATCTGGTAGTACCGCTCCATGCCGGCCACCATCAGCAGCTGCTTGAACAGCTGGGGCGACTGCGGCAGCGCGTACCAGTGGCCGGGCTGCAGGCGGACCGGGACGAGGAAGTCGCGGGCGCCCTCGGGGGTGGAGCGGGTGAGGTACGGCGTCTCGATGTCGAGGTAGTCGTTCTCCTCCATCACCCGGCGGATGATGTTGCTCACCTTGGAGCGCAGGCGCAGGCCCTTGGCCGGGCCCTCGCGGCGCAGGTCCAGGTAGCGGTAGCGGAGGCGGACCTCCTCGTTGACCGTACCGGGCTCGTACTCGGCGACCGGGAAGGGCAGCGGGGCGGCCTCGGAGAGCACCTCGATCTCGCTGACCACGACCTCGACGGCGCCGGTCGGGATGTCCGGGTTCTCGTTGCCCTCGGGCCGCACGCGGACGTCGCCGACGACCTTGACGCAGTACTCGGCACGCAGGCCGTGCACCGAGTCGAGGTCGCGGACCACGATCTGCACGGTGCCGGAGGCGTCCCGCAGGTCGATGAAGGCCACGCCGCCGTGGTCTCGGCGGCGGGCGACCCAGCCGGCCAGGGTGACGGTGGTGCCTGCGTGCTCCGGGCGGAGCGTGCCCGCGTCGTGCGTGCGGATCACAGCTGCTTCTCCTTCAGGGTGGTGACGAGAGCGTCGAGGGCGACGGGGTTCTGCTCGCCGGTGGTCATGTCCTTGAGCTGGACGACGCCGTCGGCGAGGTCCCGGTCACCTGCGAGCACGGCGAAGCGGGCGCCGGAACGGTCCGCGGACTTCATCGCGTTCTTGATGCCCTTGACGCCGAAGGCGAGGTCGGTGGCGACGCCCGCGCGGCGCAGTTCGACCACCTTGGCGAAGAGGACGTTCTTGGCCTGGTCGCTGAGCGCGACGGCGTAGACGGAGGTGGCGGCCGGCAGGTCGAGGACGACGCCCTCGGCCTCCATCGCCAGGTAGCTGCGGTCCACCCCGAGGGCCCAGCCGACGGACGGCAGCGCGGGGCCGCCGATCATCTCGGAGAGCCCGTCGTAGCGGCCGCCGCCGCCGATCGCGGACTGCGCGCCGAGGCCGTTGTGGACGAACTCGAAGGTGGTACGGGTGTAGTAGTCCAGGCCGCGGACCAGCTTGGGGTCGTCGGTGAAGGCCACCCCGTTGGCGGTCAGCAGCTCGCGGACCTTCTCGTCGTAGGCCTTGCACTCCTCGCAGAGGAAGTCGCGCAGCATCGGCGCGCCGCCGAGCTGGGCCTGCACCGACTCGCGCTTGTCGTCCAGCACGCGCAGCGGGTTGATCTCGGCCCGGCGGCGGGTGTCGTCGTCCAGGTCGAGGCCGGCCAGGAACTCCACCAGCGCGGCCCGGTAGACCGGGCGGCACTGCTTGTCGCCGAGGCTGTTGAGCAGCAGCGAGTAGTCGCGCAGGCCCAGCGAGCGGAAGGCGTCGTCGGCCAGGATGATCAGCTCGGCGTCCAGCGCCGGGTCCTCGGCGCCGATCGCCTCGGCGCCGACCTGCGAGAACTGGCGGTAGCGGCCCTTCTGCGCCCGCTCGTAGCGGTAGTAGGAGCCGGAGTACCAGAGCTTGACCGGCAGGTTGCCCTGCTTGTGCAGGTTGGCCTGGAGCGCGGCGCGCAGCACCGAGGCGGTGCCCTCGGGGCGCAGCGCGAGCTCGTCGCCGCCCTTGGTGGTGAGGTTGTACATCTCCTTGCTGACGATGTCGGTGGACTCGCCGACGCCGCGGGAGAAGAGCTTCACGTCCTCGAAGACCGGGGTCTCGATGTAGCCGTAGCCGGCCCGGCGGGCCGGCGCGGCGATCCGCTCGCGGATCGCCAGGAAGGTCGCGGAGCTGGGGGGCAGCAGGTCGTAGGTGCCCTTGGGGGCGGTGAAGGTGCTCAACTTCTCTTCCGTCACATTCCTCGTCGCGGGAAGGCCGGAGCGCCGAGCGCTCCCGCCGCCTGTCGGAGGTAGGGGTTGGTGGCGCGCTCGCGGCCGATGGTGGTCTGTCCGCCGTGGCCGGAGAGGACCACGGTCGCGTCGTCGAGGGGCAGGCACACCCGGGCCAGCGACCGCAGGATCGCGTCGCCGTCCCCGCCCGGGAGGTCCGTGCGCCCGATGGAGCCGGCGAAGAGCAGGTCGCCCGAGAACAGCACCGGGGGGAGGTCCTCGGCGCCGGGCGTCCGGAACGTCACCGACCCCTTGGTATGGCCGGGCGCGTGGTCGACGGTGAGCTTCAGGCCGGCCAGCTCCAGCACGCTGCCGTCGGTGAGCTCGCGCACGTCGTCGGGCTCGCCGACGGTGAGCTCGCCCATCAGCTGGGTGCCGAGCGAGCGGCCGAGCGCCTTCTCCGGGTCGGCCATCATGTAGCGGTCCTCGGGGTGGATCCAGGCCGGGACGCCGCGCGCGCCGCAGACCGGGACCACCGAGGCGACGTGGTCGATGTGGCCGTGGGTGAGGACCACCGCGACCGGCTTCAGCCGGTGCTCGCGGACCAGCTCCTCCACGCCGCGGGCGGCCTGGTGGCCCGGGTCCACGATGACGCATTCCTCGCCGGCGGCCGGTGCGACCAGGTAGCAGTTGGTGCCCCAGGCTCCAGCGGGGAATCCGGCGATGAACAACGCGCGTCCTTCGTGATTCGGGTCGGCCGTGGCGGCTGCGGGATGCGGCTACACGATGAGATGTAACGGAAGCCTACCGGCGCTCCGGGTCCGGTTGCGAACCAGATAGGCGGGACAGGCTCGCTCCGTCCCGACGGGTTCACCGGGTTCTTACAGCCGCGGTCCCTACACTTGGCCGCCGATGGATGCGATGATCCGCTCCAGCATCCGCACACGATCCCTCCTCGCCCCCGGGCCGGAGGGGCCGGACAGCCCCCAGTACGACAGCACCCATGTAGGAGACACGGCCGGTGGTCAGCAGCGAACAGCGGCGGCGGCAGCTCGCCCGCGAGAAGTACGAGCGCCAGGCGCGGCGCCGGGCCGAGATGCACGCCGCGCGCCGGCGTCGCAACACGATCCTCGGCAGCGCGCTCGCCGTGGTGGTGCTGGCGGGCGGCGGTGTCCTGGTGGGCACGGGTGCCTTCACCTCGGACGACAAGAAGGACACCGCGGCGGCGCCGCCGACCGCGCCGACCGCCACCGACGAGCCCACCACCCCGACCCGCACGCCGGTCGAGGGCTGCGCCGACCCGGCGCCGGGCGCGCCGAACGGCAAGCAGTGGAAGGCCGAGCCTGCCATGAGCGTCGACGCCGCCGGCACGTACACGGCGACGCTGGACACCAACTGCGGCAAGGTGACGCTCTCGCTGGACGCGGCCAAGGCGCCGCACACGGTGAACTCCTTCGCCTTCCTGGCCGGCGAGCAGTACTTCGACCACACCAAGTGCCACCGGCTGACCACCGGCGGCATCTTCGTGCTGCAGTGCGGCGACCCGACCGCCAGCGCGACCAACCCGGGCGGCACCGGCGGTCCCGGCTACAAGTTCGCCGACGAGAACCTGACCGGCGCGACGTACCCGGCGGGCACCCTGGCGATGGCCAACTCCGGCCCGGGCACCAACGGGAGCCAGTTCTTCCTGGTCTACAAGGACACCCAGCTCGGCCCGAACTACACCCCGTTCGGCAAGATCACCGGCGGTCTGGACGTGCTCCAGAAGATCGCCGCCGCGGGCACCCTGGAGGGCGGGACGGACGGTCACCCGATGGCCGACGTCACCCTCAACTCGGTGACCGCCGCGAAGGGTTGACCGGCACCGGGGCCGCCCCGCGGACGCCCGCGCGGCGCCCCGGCGCGGTCCCGGCCCGAAATCGCCCGGCCCGGATGCGGACAGCACCGGTCCTGGTCGCCTATGTTGGCGTTGTGTAGGGTGCCCAGACCCGCCGGCCGTCACCCTCGGCAGCAAAGCACGGCGGACGGGACGGCGGGCCCATCGGTCCGCCGCACATCAACTGTGGACGACGTACGCGTCCCGCTCCGGCGCGGGCGCGACGTCATGTGGAGGACGCGCTATGAGCAGCGACCCGTGGGGCCGTGTCGACGAGCAGGGCACGGTCTACGTCAGGACGGCCGACGGCGAACGCGTCGTGGGTTCCTGGCAGGCCGGCTCGCCCGAGGAGGCTCTCGCCTACTTCGAGCGCAAGTACCAGGGCATCGAGGTGGAGATCGGCCTGCTGGAGAAGCGGGTGCGCACCACCGACCTGGCCGCCAAGGACGCCCAGACCGCGCTGGACCACCTGCGCGCGCAGGTGACCGAGGGGCACGCGGTCGGCGACCTGGACGCGCTGGCCAAGCGGCTGGACGCGCTCGCCGGTGATATCGAGAGCCGCCGCGAGGAGCGCAAGGCGGCCCGCGCCAAGGCCCAGGACGAGACCCGTACGGCCAAGGAGGAGCTGGTCGCCGAGGCCGAGCGGCTCGCCGAGTCCACCCAGTGGCGGGAGGCCGGGGACCGGCTGCGCGCGCTGGTGGACACCTGGAAGGGCCTGCCCCGGCTGGACCGCAAGAGCGACGACGAGCTGTGGCACCGGTTCTCGCACGCCCGCTCGGTCTTCTCGAAGCACCGCAAGGCCCACTTCGCGACCCTGGACGCCGAGCGCGACCAGGCCCGGGCCACCAAGGAGCGGCTGGTCAGCGAGGCCGAGGCGCTCTCCTCCTCCACCGAGTGGGGCGAGACCGCGGCCAGCTACCGCGACCTGATGGCGCGCTGGAAGGCCGCCGGGCGCGCCCAGCGGGACATCGAGGACGAGCTGTGGGCGCGCTTCCGCGGCGCCCAGGACGTCTTCTTCCAGGCCCGGTCCGCGGTGTTCAGCGAGCGCGACGCCGAGCAGGTCGGCAACCAGAAGCTCAAGGAGGCGCTGGCGGCCGAGGCCGAGGCGATCCTGCCGATCACCGACCTGAAGGCCGCCAAGGCCGCCCTGCGGGACGTCAACGAGCGCTGGGAGGCGATCGGGCACGTGCCGCGCGACGCCCGCCCGAAGCTGGACGCCCGGCTGAACACCGTCGAGCGGGCGATCCGCGAGGCCGAGGACAGCGAGTGGAAGCGCTCGAACCCGGAGGCCAAGGCCCGCGCCGCCGGCATGGTCGGCCTCTTCGAGGCCAAGGCCGAGAAGATCCAGGCCGACCTGGACAAGGCCCGTGCCGCCGGCAACGCGAGCAAGGTCGCCAAGCTGGAGTCCGAGCTGGCGGGTGTGCGGACCCTGCTGGAGCAGGCGCACCGCAGCCAGGAGGAGTTCAGCGGCTGATCCGCCGCCCTCCGGACCTGACGAAGGGCCCCACCGCCGAGGCGGTGGGGCCCTTCGCCGTACCCGCTACTTGCGGGCCGAGGTGACCCGGTAGACGTCGTAGACGCCCTCCACGCCGCGGACCGCCTTCAGGACGTGGCCGAGGTGCTTCGGGTCGCCCATCTCGAAGGTGAAGCGGCTCATCGCCACCCGGTCGCGGGAGGTCTGCACCGCCGCCGACAGGATGTTGACGTGCTGGTCGGAGAGGACCCGGGTGACGTCCGAGAGCAGCCGGGAGCGGTCCAGCGCCTCGACCTGGATGGCCACCAGGAAGACGGACGACTGGGTGGCCGCCCACTCGACCTCGATCATCCGCTCGGGCTGCTGGCTGAGCGCCTCCACGTTGACGCAGTCGGCGCGGTGCACCGAGACGCCGTTGCCGCGGGTGACGAAGCCGACGATCGGGTCGCCCGGCACCGGGGTGCAGCAGCGCGACAGCTTGACCCAGACGTCCTCGACGCCCTTGACGATGACGCCCGGATCGCCCTTGGCCCGGCGGCGCACCGCCCGGCGGTTGTCGTGCGTCGGCGTGGCCGTCTCGGCCAGGTCCTCGGTGGCACCCTCCTCGCCGCCGAGCGCCTGCACCAGCTTCTGCACGATGTTCTGCGCGGCGACGTGGCCCTCGCCGATCGCCGCGTACAGCGAGGAGATGTCCGGGTAGCGCATCTCGTGGGCCAGGGTGACCAGCGAGTCGCCGGTCAGGATCCGCTGGATCGGCAGGCCCTGCTTGCGCATCGCCCGGGCGATGGCCTCCTTGCCGTGCTCGATCGCCTCCTCGCGGCGCTCCTTGGAGAACCAGGCGCGGATCTTGTTGCGGGCGCGCGGGGACTTGACGAAGCCCAGCCAGTCCCGGGAGGGGCCGGCGTTCTCCGCCTTGGAGGTGAAGACCTCGACGCTGTCGCCGTTCTCCAGGGTCGACTCCAGCGGCACCAGCCGCCCGTTGACCCGCGCCCCTATGCAGCGGTACCCGACCTCGGTGTGGACGGCGAAGGCGAAGTCCACCGGGGTCGCGCCGGCCGGCAGCGCTATCACGTCGCCCTTGGGCGTGAAGACGAAGACCTCGTTGTTGGAGAGGTCGAAGCGCAGCGACTCCAGGAACTCGCTCGGGTCCTCGGTCTCCTTCTGCCAGTCCAGCAGCTGCCGCAGCCAGGCCATCTCGTTGACGGCGCCGGCCTTGTCGTCCTTGCGGGTCTGGGTGGGGGTGTCGGTGCGGACCTTGGAGGCGCCGGCCACCGCGCGCTGCTTGTACTTCCAGTGCGCGGCGATGCCGTACTCGGCCCGGCGGTGCATGTCGAAGGTGCGGATCTGCAGCTCGACCGGCTTGCCCCCGGGACCGATCACCGTGGTGTGCAGCGACTGGTACATGTTGAACTTGGGCATCGCGATGTAGTCCTTGAACCGCCCCGGCACCGGGTTCCACCGCGCGTGGATGGTGCCCAGCGCCGCGTAGCAGTCGCGGACGGTGTCGACCAGGACCCGGATGCCCACCAGGTCGTAGATCTCGGCGAAGTCCCGGCCCCGGACGATCATCTTCTGGTAGACCGAGTAGTAGTGCTTCGGCCGGCCGGTGACGGACGCGGTGATCCGGGCACCGCGCAGGTCGCCCTGGACCTGGTCGATGACGGTGGCGAGGTACTCGTCCCGCTTGGGGGCGCGTTCGGCGACCAGGCGCACGATCTCGTCGTACATCTTGGGGTAGAGGATCGCGAAGGCGAGGTCCTCCAGCTCCCACTTGATGGTGTTCATGCCCAGCCGGTGCGCCAGCGGGGCGTAGATCTCCAGCGTCTCGCGGGCCTTCTTCTCCTGCTTCTCCCGCTTGAGGTAGCGCATGGTGCGCATGTTGTGCAGCCGGTCGGCGAGCTTGATCACCAGGACGCGCGGGTCCTTGGCCATCGCGACGACCATCTTGCGGACGGTCTCGGCCTGCGCGGCCTCGCCGAACTTCACCCGGTCCAGCTTGGTGACGCCGTCGACCAGCAGGGCCACCGAGTCGCCGAAGTCCTTGCGCAGGGTCTCCAGGCCGTAGTCGGTGTCCTCGACGGTGTCGTGCAGCAGGCCGGCCATCAGGGTCGCCGCGTCCATGCCCAGCTCGGCCAGGATGGTCGCCACCGCCAGCGGGTGGGTGATGTACGGGTCGCCGCTCTTGCGCTTCTGCCCGCGGTGCCACTTCTCCGCGACGGCGTACGCCTTCTCGATGTCCCGCAGCAGGACCGGGTCGGCCTTGGGGTCGTTGGCCCGGATCGAGCGGAACAGCGGCTCCAGGACGGGGTTGAGCACGCTGGAGCGCTGGCCGCCGAGGCGGGCCAGCCGGGCGCGCATGCCCCCGGAGGAGGACGGACGGCTCGCGGGAGCCACCGGGCGGGAGGAGGTCGGCGCCGGGCGTGCCGGGGTGGCCCCCGAGGGCGTGGGACGGTTTTCGGGGGCGGCCGCTTCGGCCGTGGGCACAACCTCGTCGGGCAAGGACACTCCTCGGGGCACCGGGCCGGCCCCTCGTGCGGCTCGCACCATCACGCACAACCGGGAGGGGATGAACCTTCATGGTACCGAGCCCGGCGCTCCCGTGTTCAGCCGGTCGGCCCCGGACACGCGGAGGGCGGCGGTCGGATGATCCGACCGCCGCCCTCCGTCCGTTCGTCGGACGCTTCCCTCAGACCGTGACCAGCGTCTCCAGCGGCGCGCCGGCCAGGTGCCCGGCCAGCCGCTCCCGGCCGTCCAGGAAGCCCAGCTCCATCAGCACCACGACGCCCACCAGCTCGGCGCCGGCCTCCTTGACCAGGTCCAGCGAGGCACCGATCGTCCCGCCGGTGGCCAGCACGTCGTCCACCACCAGCACCCGCTCACCGGGTGCGAAGGCGTCGCACTGCACCTCCAGCGTCGCCGAGCCGTACTCCAGCTCGTACGAGCGCCGGAACACCTCGCCGGGCAGCTTGCCCTCCTTGCGGATCGGCACGAAGCCGAGGCCGGCCGCGAAGGCCGCCGGGGCCGCCAGCACGAAGCCGCGCGCCTCCAGGCCCACCACCTTGGTCGCACCGAGGGCCGCCGCCCGCTCCGCCAGCGCCCGGGTGAGGGCCGCGAAGGCCTCGGCGTCGGCGAGCAGCGGTGCGATGTCCTTGAACAGCACACCGGGCTTCGGGTAGTCCGGAACGTCCCGGATCCGGCTGTTCAGCAGCTCGGCCAGGGCGGTGTCGGCGGTGGTCACGGAAGAGTCCTCACGGTCGGTCGGGCGTCAGCGCTTGGTGGACGGACGGCCCTTGGCACGCGAGGTGCCGGCCGCCCGGCCGCGCTGACCGACCATACCCGCCGGCAGGTCGCCGTCGGCGATCTCCTCGCCCTCCGGGGCCTCGCCGCGCGCCTCCGCGGCGGCGTTCCTGGCCTCCGCGGCCCGCCGCTGGGCGACCCGCTTGGCCAGCGCCTTCATCTCCGGCTGCTCCTCCTTGAGCTGCGCGAGTAGCGGGGTGGCGACGCAGATCGAGGAGTAGGCACCGGCGGCGAGACCGATGAACAGGGCCAGCGAGATGTCGTTCAGCGTGCCGGCGCCCAGGAGGCCGCCACCGATGAACAGCAGCGCCGCCACCGGGAGCAGGGCGACCACCGTGGTGTTCAGCGAGCGGACCAGGGTCTGGTTGAGGCCCGCGTTGGCCGCCTCGCTGTAGGTGATCTTGTTCTGCTTGGTGAGCCCCTTCGCGTTCTCCTTCACGGTGTCGAAGACGACGACCGTGTCGTAGAGCGAGTACCCGAGGATCGTCAGGAAGCCGATCACCGTACCGGGGGTGACCTCGAAGCCCACCAGGGCGTACACCCCGATGGTGATCAGGAGGTCGTGGATGAGGGCGACCAGGGCGGCCACCGCCATCCGCCACTCGAAGGCGATCGCCAGGTAGACCGTCACCAGGACCATGAAGATGATCAGGCCGGTGAGGGCCTTGCTGGAGATCTGCTCACCCCAGCTGGGGCCGATCACCTGGGTGTCGATCTCCGCGATCGGGACGCTGAGCTCCTTGGACAGCTTGTCGGTGAAGACCGCCGAGGAGATCTGGTCCTCGGAGCTGACCTGGATGCGGATCTTCTTGCCGTCGTCCACGGACTGCACCAGCGGGTGCGAGTGGACGATCTTGTCCACCACGTCCTGCGTCTGCGAGATGGTCAGCCCCGGCTTGGCGACGGTGTAGACCGAGCCGCCCTTGAACTCGATGCCGAGTTTCAGGCCCATGGCCAGGCCGACTGCGGCGACCAGCACGATCACGCCGGAGATGCTGTACCAGAGCTTGCGGCGGCCGACGAAGTCGAAGCTGACCTCGCCCTGGTAGAGCCGGTGACCCAGATTGGAGAAGCGCGACACGGTGTCAGGCCTCCTTCACGGCGGCAGAGGAGGAGGAGCTGCGACGACGGGTGCTGCGCAGCGGCGGGCGGGCGCCCAGGCGCTTCGGGTCCAGGCCCGACCACGGGTGACCGTCGGAGAAGAACTTCCGGCGGGCCAGCAGGGTGATCAGCGGCTTGGTGAACAGGAAGATCACCACGACGTCGAGCGCGGTGGTCAGGCCCAGCGTGAACGCGAAGCCCTGCACCTTGCCGACCGAGACCAGGTAGAGCACCGCGGCGCAGAGGAAGGACACGAAGTCCGACACCAGGATGGTGCGCCGGGCGCGCGGCCAGGCCCGCTGGACCGCCGGGCGCAGCGGGGCGCCCTCGCGGACCTCGTCGCGGATGCGCTCGAAGTAGACGATGAAGGAGTCGGCGGTGATACCGATCGCGACGATCGCGCCGCAGACGGCCGGCAGGTTCAGCGCGAAGCCGATCCCCGCGCCGAGCAGGCTCATGATCGAGTAGGTCAGGATCGCCGAGACGATCAGACCCGCGATCGAAACCAGGCCGAGGCCGCGGTAGTAGACCAGCGAGTAGAGGACCACCAGCACCATGCCGATGAGGCCGGCGACCAGGCCCGCCTTCAGCTGGTCGCCGCCGAGCTGCGGCGAGACGGTGGTGACGTCGTCCGTGGTGAACTCCAGCGGCAGCGCGCCGAAGCTCAGCACGTTGGCGAGGTTCTGCGCCTCCGCCTGGCTGAAGCTGCCGGAGATCACGGCCGAGCCGCCGGGGATGGCGTTGCGCACGTACGGGTGGGAGACGACCTGCCCGTCCAGCACGATGGCGAACTGGTTGGTCGGGTCCGGCTGGGCGGCGAGCTTGCCGGTGACGTCGGTGAAGGCGTCGGTGCCCCGGCCGTTGAACTGCAGCGCGACCTGCCAGCCGGCACCCTGCTGGGTGTCGATGGTGGCCTGCGCCTTGGAGACGTCGGCGCCCTTCACCGCGACCGGGCCGAGGGCGAGCTTGTAGAAGATCCCGCGCTCGTCCTTCTGGGTGCAGGCGACGGTCGGCTGACCCTCGGACTTCTGCAGGTTCTTGCGCTGCTCGGGCTTGGAGCAGTCGACGGCGGCGAACTCGGCGGCCAGCTCCGGCGGCACGGTGCCCGTGGTCATCGCGGCGGAGAGGTCCGGGTTGACCGGCGCGGTGGGCGCGGGAGCGCTCGGGGTCGCGGCGGCGGGCGCGCTCGGAGCGGTGCTCGCGCTGCCGGTGGCGGCCGGGGTCGGGGTGGCGTCCGCGGCGAGCGCCTCACCGACGGCGCGGCCCTGCTTGGTCGCACTGGCGCTGGGGGCGCCGGCGGACGCGGCGGGCGTGCCGGTGGCCGAGGGGGTCGCGCTCGGGGCGGCGCTGCCGCTCGCCGAGGGGGACGCGCTCGGGGCCGGGGCCTGGACACCGCTCGGGGCGAGGGCGAGGACGGGGCGGAAGTAGAGCTGCGCGGTGGTGCCGACCTGGTCGACCGCGCTCTGCTTGTCACCACCCTTGGGGATGTTGACGATGATGTTCCGGTCGCCCTGGGTCTGGACCTCCGCCTCGGAGACGCCCATCCCGTTGACCCGCTGCTCGATGATCCCGGTGGCGATGTCCATGTTGGACTTGTTGATCGCCTTGGGGTCGGTCGACTTCGCGCTCAAGGTGATGCTGGTACCGCCGGCGAGGTCGATACCCAGGCGGGGCTTGGTGTGGCCCGTCCCGAACATGAGGGCGACCAGTCCGACGGTGACCACCAGGATGAGGGCCAGAGCCCGCCCCGGGTAACCGTCGCGCGGGCGCGACTTGGGTGTTGCCACCTTGCTCGTTTCTCCCTGTCCATGCCACCTCCCCTACCGGACCCCCGTCCGGCTCGTGGCGGACGGGGGCATGGCGGATCTGCGGCCCTGAGATCCTGTGGGCTCGCGGCACTACTGACTGCGCCGCGCGGCCGGGCGGGTGCCCGGCCGTACTACTTGGTCGCGGGACCAGCGCCCTCGACGTCGCCCTTGTCGGCGCTGTCCTTGGTGAGCGTCAGCGGCTTGTCCTCGACCGGCTCGACGTCGGCGTCCTCGGCCTCCGGCTCGGACAGCTCGTCCACGGCGGGGCGACCGTTGATGATCGCGTCGTACTCCTGCGGGTCCAGGACCGCCGCCACCGCGCTCTTGGTGAAGTGGGTGACCACGCCGGGCGCGATCTCCAGCTCGACGGTCTCCTCGTTGACCGCCTTCACCTGGGCGTACAGGCCGCCGATGGTGCGCACTCCCGCCCCGGGCTCCAGCGCGGTCTGCATGCTCGCCTGCTGCTGCTGGCGCTTCTTCTGCGACCGGAACATGAGCACGATCGCGATGATCGGGAGGAGAAGGATGATGAGGTTCACTGCAGCCAGGGTCCTTTACGGGCCGCCGGCCGGCGGCCTGTGTGGTAATGGTCGGCCCGTCAGGTGAGAGGGGCGGTCCGGCGGAGTCTAGGCGACCCCGAACTGATCGGACAACGCCAAGCATCGCATCCTGCCGCCGAAAGTGGCGAGCCTGCGCCTGCACAGATTCCCCGGACTTCTCCCCCGGCTTCTCCGCGCGGACCTGCTCAGGCGTCCGCGCGCCCCGATCGCCCCGGTGTCACCCGTTCAGCCCTCGTCCGCCGGGAAAAGTTCCGACTGGGCCGGTACCGCGCCCCTGGTGGTCTGAACCGGCGGGGTCAGGCCGAGGTGCTGCCAGGCGGCGGCGGTGGCGATCCGGCCGCGCGGGGTCCGGGCCAGCAGGCCCTCGCGGACCAGGAACGGCTCGGCGACCTCCTCGACCGTCTCGGACTCCTCACCCACCGCGACCGCCAGGGTCGACAGGCCGACCGGTCCGCCGCCGAACAGCCGCAGCAGCGCGTCCAGCACCGCGCGGTCCAGCCGGTCCAGACCGCGGGCGTCCACCTCGTAGACGTCCAGCGCCCGGGCGGCGATCTCCGGGGTGACCACCCCGTCGTGCCGGACCTGCGCGAAGTCGCGGACCCGGCGCAGCAGCCGGTTGGCGATCCGCGGGGTGCCCCGGGAGCGGCCGGCGATCTCGGCGGCGCCGGCCGGGTCGATCTCGACGTCCAGCAGGGCGGCCGAGCGGTGCACCACCCGCTCCAGCTCGGCGGGCGCGTAGAACTCCATGTGGCCGGTGAAGCCGAACCGGTCGCGCAGCGGCGGCGGCAGCAGCCCGGCCCGGGTGGTCGCGCCGACCAGCGTGAACGGCGGCAGCTCCAGCGGGATGGCGGTGGCGCCCGGGCCCTTGCCGACGATCACGTCGACCCGGAAGTCCTCCATCGCCATGTAGAGCATCTCCTCCGCCGGCCGGGACATCCGGTGGATCTCGTCCAGGAAGAGCACCTCGCCCTCGGAGAGCGAGGAGAGGATCGCGGCCAGGTCGCCGGCGTGCTGGATGGCCGGGCCGGAGGTGATCCGGATCGGGGCGCCCAGCTCGGCCGCGATGATCATGGAAAGGGTGGTCTTGCCGAGCCCGGGCGGACCGCTGAGCAGCACGTGGTCCGGCGCGGTACCGCGCTGCCGGGCGGCCTGCAGCACCAGGGACAGCTGCTCGCGCACCCGCTCCTGGCCGATGAACTCGTCCAGCTGCTTGGGGCGCAGCGCCGCCTCGACCGCCTGGTCCTCGCCGTCGGCGGCGGCCGTCACCAGCCGGTCGGCCGGGTCGGAGTCGTACGGGCTCATCGGTGCGGGCTCCAATGTCGACAAGGTGACAGATGGTCGGTTTGGTGGAGGGTGGCGGCCGACGCGGCGTCAGCGCGTCCGGTTGAGGGTCCGCAGCGCGGCCCTGAGCAGCGCGCCCACATCGGTGACGGCCTGCGCCTCGGCCTCGGGGGCGACGGCGGTGACCGCCTCGTCCGCCTCGCGCGGCGCGTAGCCGAGGCCTACCAGGGCGGCGTGCAGCTGCTCGCTCCACGGCGCGGGCCCCGCGGCGATCGGCTTCTGGGCCGGGACGCTGCCGTGCGGGGCGCCCAGCTTGTCCTTGTACTCCAAGAGCAGCTTGGCGGCCTTCGCCTTGCCGATACCGGGGACGGCGATCAGCGCCTTCTCGTTCCCGGCGGCGACGGCGGCGCGCAGCTCGTCCGGGCTGTGCACGCCGAGCATGGCCTGGGCCAGGCGCGGCCCGACACCGGGCGCGGCCTGGAGGATCTCGAAGACGGCCCGCTCGTCGTCGTCGGCGAAGCCGTACAGCGTGAGCGAGTCCTCCCGGACGACCAGCGAGGTGGCGAGCCGGGCCGGCTCCCCGAGACGCAGGCCGGCCGCGGTCGCCGGGGTGCACTGGACGGCCATGCCGACGCCGCCGACCTCGACGACGACGGTGCCGCCGCTGACGGCGGCCACCGGCCCTTGGACGAAGGCGATCATCGAGCGGCTCCTCGGGGGGATCGTGCGGAGTACGGGGCCCGGGCGGCGGGCGCGGCCGCCCCGGGTGCGGTCCTGGCGGGCGCCGCCTTGGCGAGCGCCGCGGCGATCCGGTCGCTCGCGCCGCCGCGCCAGATGTGGCAGATGGCCAGCGCCAGCGCGTCGGCGGCGTCGGCCGGCTTGGGCGGGGCGTCCAGCCGCAGCAGCCGCTGCACCATGGCGGTGACCTGGGCCTTGTCGGCCCGGCCGGAGCCGGTGACGGCGGCCTTCACCTCGCTGGGGGTGTGCAGGGTGACGGGGATGCCGCGCCGGGTGGCGCAGAGCATCGCGACCGCGCTGGCCTGCGCGGTGCCCATCACGGTGCGGACGTTGTGCTGGGCGAAGACCCGCTCGACCGCGACCAGGTCGGGCCGGTGCTCGTCGAGCCAGCTCTCGATGCCCTGCTCGACCAGCAGCAGCCGGGGCCCGATGTCCGCCTCGGCGGGCGTGCGCACCACCCCGACGCCGACCATCCTCAGCGGCCGGCCCGGCGCGCCGTCGACCACCCCGATCCCGCACCTGGTCAGCCCCGGGTCCACGCCCAGTACCCGCACCTCGACCCCGCCTCTCCGAAACGCGCCGCTCGCCGTGGCGACCTGCGAAGGCTACCGCCAGGGTCGGACAGTCCCACCGACGACACCGGCCCGGTGGTCGTGGGACCACCGGGCCGGGGAGTGGGAACGATCACTCGGCGTCGAGCTGCGCACCGACCTCGTCGCTGATGTCGAAGTTGGCGAAGACGTTCTGCACGTCGTCGCTGTCCTCCAGGGCGTCGATCAGCTTCAGGATCTTGCGGGCGCCGTCGACGTCCAGCTCGACCTGCATGCTCGGGAGGAAGTTGGCCTCGGCCGAGTCGTAGTCGACGCCGGCGTCCACCAGCGCGGTCCGGACGGCGACCATCTTCGAGGCCTCGGAGACGATCTCGAAGGACTCGCCGAGGTCGTTGATCTCCTCGGGCTCCTGGTCGAGGACGACCTCGAACAGCTTGTCCTCGTCGACGCCGTCGGCCTTGGGGACGATCACGACGCCCTTGCGGTTGAACAGGTACGAGACCGAGCCCGGGTCGGCCATCGAACCGCCGTTGCGGGTCATCGCCACGCGCACGTCGGAGGCGGCGCGGTTGCGGTTGTCGGTGAGGCACTCGATGAGGACGGCGACACCGTTCGGGCCGTAGCCCTCGTACATGATCGTCGAGTAGTCGGCCCCGCCGGCCTCCGCGCCCGAGCCGCGCTTGACGGCGCGGTTGATGTTGTCGATCGGGACGGAGCTCTTCTTCGCCTTCTGGATGGCGTCGTACAGCGTGGGGTTGCCGGCCGGGTCGCCGCCGCCGGTGCGCGCCGCCACCTCGATGTTCTTGATCATCTTGGCGAAGAGCTTGCCGCGCTTGGCGTCGATCACGGCCTTCTTGTGCTTGGTGGTAGCCCACTTAGAGTGGCCGGACATCGCCAGCTCCTTTACGTCGCCAAAGGGAAATGAACAGGAGGGATCTTACCGGTGCCGCCACCGGTGGGGTGCACACGGTCCGCGTGCGGCGGCGAAGCGTTACCGGGCGGCCGCCGCCAGGTGCTCCTCGACCATCCGCACGAAGTAGCCGTGCACCCGGTGGTCCCCGGTGAGCTCGGGGTGGAAGGAGGTCGCCAGCAGGTTGCCCTGGCGGACGGCGACGACGCGGCTCTCCGGACCGTCGGCGGCCGGCAGCTCGGCCAGCACCTCGACGCCCGCGCCGACGGCCTCGACCCAGGGGGCGCGGATGAACACGCCGTGCACCGGGGCGTCGTCCAGGCCGCGGAAGGCGATGCCGGACTCGAAGGACTCGTTCTGGCGGCCGAAGGCGTTGCGGCGCACGGTCATGTCGATGCCGCCCACGGTCTCCTGGTCGTCGCGGCCGTCCAGGATCTTGTCGGCCAGCATGATCATGCCCGCGCAGGTGCCGTAGACCGGCATGCCCCCGGCGACCCGCTCGCGCAGCGGGTCCATCACGCCGAACAGCAGGGCCAGCTTGGACATGGTGGTGGACTCCCCGCCGGGGATCACCAGCGCGTCGACCTCGGCCAGCTCCTCGGCACGGCGCACCGGGCGGGCGAGCGCGTCGGCCTCGGCCAGCGCGACCAGGTGCTCGCGGACATCGCCCTGCAGGGCGAGGACGCCGATGACTGGAGTGCTCACGGTCTCAAACCTCTTCGATCGTTACGTCGTGTGTACGTGGCGCGGCCCGCCGCGCGCCGAGGCGCTGCGGCGGGCCGGCGCTGGGCGCGGGGCCGACTACCAGCCGCGGTTGGCGTAGCGCTCGCTCTCGGGCAGGGTGTCGCAGTTGATGCCGACCATGGCCTCGCCCAGGTTGCGGGAGGCGTCCGCGATGATCTTCGGGTCGTCGAAGAAGGTGGTGGCCTTGACGATCGCGGCGGCACGCTTGGCCGGGTCGCCCGACTTGAAGATGCCGGAGCCGACGAAGACGCCCTCGGCACCGAGCTGGCGCATCAGCGCGGCGTCGGCCGGGGTGGCCACACCACCGGCGGAGAACAGCACGACCGGCAGCTTGCCGAGCTCGGCGACCTCCTTGACCAGCTCGTACGGAGCGCGCAGCTCCTTGGCGGCGGCGAACAGCTCGTTGTTGTCGTAGCCGCGCAGCCGGGCGATCTCGTTCTTGATCTGGCGCAGGTGGCGGACCGCCTCGACGACGTTGCCGGTGCCGGCCTCGCCCTTGGAGCGGATCATGGCCGCACCCTCGGCGATCCGGCGCAGGGCCTCGCCCAGGTTGGTGGCACCGCAGACGAACGGCGTGGTGAACGCCCACTTGTCCGAGTGGTTCACCTCGTCGGCCGGGGTCAGCACCTCGGACTCGTCGATGTAGTCCACGCCGAGCGACTGCAGGACCTGGGCCTCGACGAAGTGGCCGATCCGGGACTTCGCCATGACCGGGATCGAGACCGCGGCGATGATCTCCTCGATCATGTTCGGGTCCGACATGCGCGCGACGCCGCCGTCCTTGCGGATGTCGGCGGGCACCCGCTCCAGCGCCATGACGGCGACAGCGCCGGCGTCCTCGGCGATCTTGGCCTGCTCGGCGTTGACCACGTCCATGATCACACCGCCCTTGAGCTGCTCGGCCATGCCGCGCTTGACCCGGGCGGTACCGATCTGCGGCTGGTCTGCGGTGGTGGGGGTGGTGGACACGTGAGACCTCACTCGAAGATGAACCAGTGCTATCGCCCTATGGTAGGCGGAAGAAATGGTCTTTCCATGCGCCATCAAGTCCAGGCTGGCCGACGGGATACGACAAACAGGCCGGATCCGGGCACACCCGGTCCGGCCTGTGAGACGCCCGCTCCTCAGGCCGGAGCACCCTCCGGGGTCAGCGCCGACGGCGGGGCGTCGTCCATCTCGAAGGCCATCGGGAACGGTGCCTTGCCCGCCAGCCGGAAGTAGCGCACCAGCCGGTGTTCGCGCACCGCCCGGGCCGCACGCACCGCGTCGTTGTGGAACCGCCGCGCCATCGGCACCCGGCGCACCGCGGCCGTCAGCTCCTTGACCGCCTCCTCGCCGCCCGGCTCGGCCACCAGCACCGCGACCTGCTCCGGCTCGGCGAACACCGCCCGCAGCGCCATGCTCAACTGGCTCTCCGCCACCTCGCGCTGCTCGTCGTCGGCCTGCCGGGCCGCGTGCGCCGCGTCCAGCAGCAGCAGCGAGGCCGCCGGGTCCAGCAGCGAGGAGGCCGCCAGCTCGATCGCGACCGAGGCCCGCCGGACCAGCTGCGCGTCCAGCGCCGCCCGCGCGGCGTCGATCCGGGCGTGCAGCCGGTCCAGTCGGCCGGCCGTCCAACTCAGGTACATGCCGAACAGCACCACGGCCACGGCGGCCCAGATCCAGGTAGTCACGGGGCGCTACGCTACCGGGTGCCCGGCGTCAGCCCCCGGCGGTGGCACTCCGGTAGCTGGCGCGGTCGATGTCCTCGACGTTCACCGCGGTGAACAGCCGGGTGCCCGGCGCCGGCGCGATCCGCTCCGCCAGCAGCGCCAGCACGGCGTCGCTGAGCGCCGCCTTCGCCTCCGGGGTACGGCCCGGGAAGATCTGGAACTCGACGTACACCTGGGCGTCGCCCGCGCCCTCGCCGTCCTCGACGCCCACCACGAAGTCCCGCACCTCGCGGAAGACCGTCTTGCACGCCTCCGGGCTCGCGTCGATGGTCTTCACCACCAGCCGGTTGATCGCCAGGCCCAGCGCACGCCGGTCGAAGGCGCCGGACAGGCTCGGGGAGTAGTCGACGGAGATCTGCGGCATCCGGTGCCTCCAGGGTCACGATGATCGGTGGTTCAGGCAGCCCAACCCCGGACGGCCCCCGCCGATTCCCGGCCGACCGGCCCCCGGACGCCCGGGTCAGTCCCGGGCCAGCCCGAACCGCCCGCGCCGGCCGCCGCGCTCGTCCTCGCCGACCACCGCCACCGCGCCGGCCGTCACCGTCTCGTACACCGCCAGGATGTCCGCACCGACCGTCGACCAGTCGAACCGCCGCACGTGCCGGGACGCCGCCTTGCGCAGCTCCTCCAGCCGGCCCGGGTCCCCCAGCAGCCGCAGTGCCGCCGCGGCCAGCGCGTCCGCGTCCTCCACCGGGAACAGCTCCCCCGCGTCTCCGCCGTCCAGCACCTGCTTGAACGCGTCCAGGTCGCTCGCCAGCACCGGGGCGCCCGCCGACATCGCCTCCACCAGGATGATCCCGAAGCTCTCGCCACCGGTGTTCGGCGCCACGTACAGGTCGACGCTGCGCAGCAGCCGGGCCTTGTCCCGGTCGCTCACCATGCCGAGGAACTCCACCTGCGCGCGGACCTCCGGCGCCAGGCCGGCGACCGCCTCCTCCTCGTCGCCCTTGCCGGCCACCAGCAGCCGCACCCCCGGCCGCTCGGCCAGGATCCGCGGCAGGGCCGCCAGCAGCGTCGGCAGGCCCTTGCGCGGCTCGTTGATCCGGCCGATGAAACCGATCGTGCCGGGCTCGCCGGACGCCGCCCCACCCGTCCAGCGCGCGTCCGGCTCCGCCTCCGCGAAGAAGCCGACGTCCACCCCGTTGGGGATCACCACCGCGTCCCCGCCCAGGTGCTCCACCAGGGTCCGCCGGGCGTACTCGCTCACCGCGATCCGCGCCCGCATCTTCTCCAGGCCGGGCTGCAGGATCGGCGAGGCCGCGATCATCGCCCGCGACCGCGGATTGGACGTGTGGAAGGTGCCGACCATCGGCCCCGACGCCGACCACGCGGCCAGCATCGATAGGCTCGGCGAGGCCGGCTCGTGCACGTGCAGGATGTCGAACCGGCCCTCGTTCAGCCACCGCCGGACCCTGGCCGCCGAGAGGATGCCGAAGCTCAGCCGCGCGACCGAGCCGTTGTACGGCACCGCCACCGCCCGCCCCGCCGAGACCACGTACGGCGGCAGCGCCTCGTCGTCCTCCGCGGGCGCCAGCACCGACACCTCGTGGCCGAGGCCGATCAGGTGCTCGGCCAGGTCCCGGATGTGGAACTGCACCCCGCCGGGAACGTCCCAGTCGTACGGGCAGACGATGCCGATCTTCACTGGTTCCTCGTGATCCTGTAGGTGCGGCGGGTGCGGCGGGTCAGGGCCCGGAGGCCTCGGCGGCGGGCTCGCCGGCGGCCGGAGCGGGGCGGGCGGCGCCGGCCGGCCGCGCCGGCTCCTCCACCGCCGCGCGGACCGGCAGGTCCGCCAGCCAGAACCGCTGCAGCATGTGCCAGTCCTCGGGGTGCTCGCGGATCCCCTGCTCCCAGACGTCGGCCATGGCCTGCACCATCGCCTGGGTCTTCTCCTTGCGGTCCCCCTCCGGCGGCGGAACGATCTCGGGGTGGATCCGCGCCCGCAGCAGCGGGCCGTCGTACCAGAGCGAGACCGGCAGCAGCGCCGCCCCGGTCCGCTGGCAGAGCGCCGCCGGACCGGCCGGCATCCTGGTCGCCTCCCCGAAGAAGGACACCTCGATCCCGGCCTCCGAGAGGTCCCGGTCGCCGACCAGGCAGACCAGCTTCCCCTCCCGCAGCCGGCGGGCCAGCGTACCGACGACGTTCACCCCGCCGCCGGTCAACGCGAGCACCTCCATGCCCAGGCTCTCCCGGAACGCCACAAAGCGGTCGAACAGCTTCTCGGGCTTCAGCCGCTCCGCGACCGTGGTGAACGGGTACCCCTCCAGCGCCACCCAGGCGCCCGCGAGGTCCCAGTTCCCCATGTGCGGCAGCGCGACCACCGCGCCGCGGCCGGACTCCATCGCCTCCCGCAGCTGCTCGAAGCCGGCCACCTGCACATCGCGGGCCACCCGCTGCCGGCTCCACACCGGCAGCCGGAAGGACTCCATCCAGTACCGCATGTACGACCGCATCCCGGCCCGCGACAACTCCCGCAGCCCGGCCTCGTCCAGCCCCGGCCGGACCCGCCGCAGGTTCGCCTCCAGCTGGAGCACCCGCTTGCCGCGCCTGCGCCAGGCGAAGTCGGCGATCCGGTCGAACAGGCCCCGCGCCACCGGCTCCGGCAGGTGCCGCAGCACCGCCCAGCCCGACGCGTAGGCCGAGTACACCAGTCGGTCCTTCACCGAAGGCCCGCCCCCCATCAGCTCCCGGCCGCCGCTCGGTCGGCCTCGAACGCCTCGCGGCGCACCGTCAGCATCCGCTGGAACACCGTGACCAGGCTGCCCGCGGCCACCAGCCACAGCGCCACCGGCAACAGCCACTCCACATAGGGCACCCCGAAGGTGTGCAGACCCGCGACGCCGGCCGCGACCAGACTGATCACCAGCCGCTCGGCCCGCTCCACCAGCCCCGACACATCACACGGCAGCCCCTGGCTCTCCGCCCGCGCCTTGGTGTACGACACCACCAGGCCGCTGGCCAGGCAGAAGATCGCCACGGCACAGAGCAGATCGTTGTCGCCCCCGCCCGCGTACCACATCGCCAGCCCGCCGAAGATCGCGGCGTCCGCGACCCGGTCCAGCGTGGAGTCCAGGAAGGCACCCCACTTGGTCGACCGGCCCAGCTGCCGCGCCATGTTCCCGTCCACCAGGTCCGAGAAGATGAACAGCGTGATCGTGATGGTGCCCCAGAAGAACTCCCCACGCGGGAAGAACACCAGCGCCCCGGCGACCGAACCGGCGGTACCGATCAGCGTCACGGCGTCCGGGCTCACCCCCAGCCGGATCAGGAACGCGGCGAACGGGGTCAGGACACGTGTGAAGAAGGCACGCGCGTATTTGTTGAGCATGGCCTTCCGAACCGCTCCGATCTCCCTGGTACCCGCCTGCGGCGGAGTACGCGGCAGACGGCCGGACGGATCAGCCCACCCGGCGCACCCATCGTAGTCACGCCCACGACGCCCCTCCGCGCACCGCACCGCCCGCCCGCCCCCACCGCCCGCCCACCCGCGACCCCCGGCGCACGGCCGCACACACCCGGTCACCGCGGACCCCCAGAACACGCGCCCCCGCGAACACCGCCCCTAGACTTTTCACGTCAGCCTCGGCGCGACGGGAGGAGACCCCGATGCCCGACCGCAGCACCGCACGATCCGGCCAGGCGCCCAGCGTCACCGACCCCGGACTGCTGCGCAACGTCGTCCTCATCGGCTGCAGCGGCGTGGGCAAGACCACCCTCGCCGAATCCCTCGCCCTCACCGCCGGCGCCCTCGGCCGGGCCGGCCGCGTCACCGACGGCAACACCGTCTCCGACCACGAGGACATCGAGCACCAGCAGCAGCGCTCCGTCCAGCTCTCGCTGCTCCCCCTCGAATGGAACGGCGTCAAGGTCAACCTGATCGACCCGCCGGGCCACCCCGACTTCACCGCCGACCTGCGGGCCGCCCTGCACGCCGCCGACGGCGCCGTCTTCGTCGTCTCGGCCACCGACCCGGTCACCACCCCCACCCGCGCCCTCTGGCGCGAGTGCGCCGCCGAAGGCATCCCCCGCGCCATCGCCGTCGCCAAGTTCGACATCGCCCGCAGCGACTTCGACGACATCCTCACCGCCTGCCACGACGCCTTCGGGCTCGGCCCGGACACCCTTCGCCCGCTCTTCCTCCCCGTCCACCACGACGGCCACCCCGCCGGCACCGTCGACCTGCTCACCGGCCGCACCTACGGCGAGGCCGAACCGCTGCCCGACACCGGCCCCGCCCGCGAGAGCCTCGTCGAAGCCATCTCCGGCCAGGACGACACCCTCATGGAGCGCTACCTCGCCGGCGAACCGCTCGACACCGACGCCCTCGAAGCCGGTCTGCGCCGCGAAGTCCTCGCCTGCGCCCTGCACCCCGCCCTGCCCACCACCGACCGCGGCCTCGGCTCGGCCGAACTCCTCGACCTCATCACCACCGCGTTCCCCGACCCCACCGAACGCACCCGCCCCGGCCCGGACTGCGACCCCGACGCCCCCCTCGCCGCCCAGGTCGTCCGCGTCACCGCCGACGCCTACGTCGGCCGGATCAGCCTGCTGCGGATCTACGCCGGCACCCTGCGCCCCGACACCCACATCCACCTCACCGGCCCCGACCACCCCGAGGACCAGACCGGCGACGAACGCGTCACCGGCCTCACCAGCCCGTTCGGCAAGCTCCAGCGGCCCGTCCCGCACGCCGTCGCCGGAGACCTCGTCTGCGCCGCCAAGGTCAGCACCGCCCGCCCCGGCGACACCGTCCACGAACCCGGCCACCCCGTGAAGCTCGACGGCTGGCCGCTGCCCGAACCACTCCTGCCGATCGCCATCGAGGCGCACAGCAAGGGCGACGACGACCGGCTCTCCCAGGCCCTCGCCCGGCTCACCGCCGAAGACCCGGCGCTGCGCCTGGAACAGAACCCCGACACCCACCAGCTGGTCCTCTGGTGCACCGGCGAGGCCCACGCCGAGGTCGTCCTCGACCGGCTCCGCGGCCGGCACGGCGTCCACGTCGACACCGTCGAACCCAAGGTCGCCCTGCGCGAGACCTTCGGCACCGCCGCCGCCGGCCACGGCCGACTGGTCAAGCAGTCCGGCGGGCACGGCCAGTACGCGATCTGCGCGCTGGAGGTCGAACCGCTGCCGGCCGGCGCCGGCTTCGAGTTCCGGGAACACGTCGTCGGCGGCGCCGTGCCCAAGCACTTCATCCCCTCGGTGGAGAAGGGCGTCCGCGCCCAGCTCGCCAAGGGCGTCGGCGCCGGGTACCCGCTCGTCGACATCCGGGTCACCCTCACCGACGGCAAGGCCCACTCCGTCGACTCCTCCGACTCCGCCTTCCAGAACGCCGCCGCCCTCGCCCTGCGCGACGCCGCGGAACACGCCGTCATCCGACTGCTCGAACCGGTCTCCGCGGTCAGCGTCCTGCTGCCCGACGACTACCTCGGCGCCGTCCTCGGCGACCTCTCCGCCCGCCGCGGCCGGGTCCTCGGCACCGAGACCGGCGGCCCGGGCCTCACCCTGCTCCGCGCCGAGGTCCCCGAGCTCGAACTCGCCCGCTACCCCGTCGACCTGCGCTCCCTCACCCACGGCACCGCCGAGTTCTCCCGCGCCCACCTGCGCCACGAACCCATGCCCGCCGCCCTCGCGGCCAAGCACACCGCCTGACGGTCCCGGAGCGTCAGCGCTTCGGCAGCGCGCAGGCGGGCGTCCCGCCCGGCATCCGGTGCCGGTTCTTCGCCACCCAGCGGTACAGCACGTCCGCGAGCGGCCGCACCGGCGCCAGCGCCAGCACCCCGCCCAGGTACGCCCAGACCCCGCCCGACCGCATCAGCAGCCGCGCCACCGCCTGCGCACCGCCGTACACCCGGCCGGCCGGCGTCACCCAGAGCACCTCGCGCCCGGCCCGCTCCCAGGACACCTCGCCGCGCCCTCCGGCCAGCGCGTCCAGCCCGGCGAGATCCGCGAACTGGAACGGCTCCGCCTCCCAGCCGCCCGACGCCAGGGTCTGGCGCAGGTACCGCTCCGCCCAGCCGGCACACGTCGTGCAGAACGCGCAGTCCCCGTCGAAAACCAGCACCGGATCCTTCATCACGGCTCCCTCCGTACGGCCCATGCGCCCATCGTGCACCATTGCGCCCGTCCACCCCCCGCACACGGGTATCGCCCGGCGCAAAGGTGGGCATCATGCCCCACGAGCGCGTACTGGCCCGAACGTGACGGCACTTCAGACGATCATCCGCGCGCCGGTACCGCGGCGCGGTACCCTGCCGCTGACAAGGGGAGGAGGGGAAGCCACCGTGACGACACTCGACATGACCCCGGGTGCGCAGATACCCCGGACCGACACCGGCCCGCAGACCGCCGTCACCCAGGCGCTCTCCTCGGCCGCCTACCGCGACGGCGAGGTCCGCGGCTTCGTCGAGACCGTCGCCAACGCCACCGAGAAGAAGGGCCGCTTCGCCCTCTTCCGCCCCAACCTCGGCGAGGCCTTCAGCCGCGCCGTGATCGGACGCACCCTCGGCGGCGACCGCAAGCCCCTGGTCCCGTCCTTCGGCATCGACACCCGGCAGATCGTCGAGCACTGCCTGGCCGCCGAGGACCTGCGCGCCGCCCGGGACCGCCGGCTCACCACCGTCACCCTCGTCACCGGTCTGCTCTTCCTGCCCGGCGCCCTGGTCTGGCTCGGCGCCTTCCAGCTCCGCGCCTGGCTCAAGCGGGACAGCCCCAGGAACGCCGGCGTCGTCGGCGCGGTGGTCCTCCTCGTGGCGGCCGCCGTCGGCGTGCTGCTCGCCCTCAAGCCGCCCGCCGGCGGCCTGTTGGGCGTCTACCTGCGCATCGTGATGCTCGCACCGGTCGTCGGCTGGTACCTCGCCAAGCGCATCGTCGTCGGCACCGCCGTCGACCTGCGCAACCGCTGGCGCGACCTCGTCGAGGGCAACGCCGTGGCCGCGACCGTCCCCATGGCCGTCCCGCGCGACGACCTGGACAAGAAGGCCGCCGACCTGCGCGCCAAGCTCGGCCGGCTCGAAGCCGAGCAGGACACCAACATCCAGCACTACGCCGGTCCCAAGGGGATCCTCGGCGCCGGCCGGCGCTGGGGCGAGTGGAAGATGGTCGACGCCCTGCGCCCGGCCGAGGGCCACGCCGACTTCCGCGCGTTCCACCCCTGGGACCTCGTCCGCAAGATCGCCGGGCACCTCAAGGGCCTCGGCATCAGCGAGGTCGCCAACAGCGGCATTCCCAACGTCGCCGTCAAGCAGTGGGTTGTCTTCGAGGTCGGCGAGGGCGCCGACGAGATCGGCCGCCCCGGCAACGCCGACATGGACGGCGACCGGATGCGCGACTTCGCCGTCCAGGCCATAGCGGACAAGCAGACCTTCCCCGGCGGCCCCCGGCACTACCTCGCCACCCAGTTCGTCACCCACGACGGCAAGCTGGTGCTCACCTTCACCGTCACCGTCGTCCTGCTCGCGCACACCATGAACGTCAGCGTGGCCGGTTACGCGCTCGGCCCGGTCAACGGCGTCTTCTCCGACAAGCCCAAGGACAAGGAGAAGTCCGTCCCGAAGAGCCTGAAGTTCTGGGAGGAGCGGACGGTCAAGCTCCCGCTGATCGACAACGACGAAGTGGTCCGGCAGGCCGTCCGCGCCCCCCTCCACCGCAGCCCCGGCCTGCTCGCCTGGCTCGGCGGCGGCCTCGGCCTGCCCGAGCCGTTCGGCCTGCGCCACGTCTGGGCCGCACCGCCCTGGAACACCCGGTCGATGACCGACAACGCGCTCAACGCCGCCACCCCGGTGCTCACCGCCGTCCACGCGGCCGTGCTGGAGTTCCTGGAGGAGCACGACCTCGACACCGAGCGCTTCTTCAAGAACCGCGCCTCGATCATCAAGTCCGAGGCGCAGGGCACCCGGCCCTACAAGGTCGACCAGTACGACGCGGGCTGAGCGGCCCGACGCAGAGCAGGGGAAAGGGGCCCACCGGTTCTCCGGTGGGCCCCTTTCCCCTGTGGTCCGGCCCCGCGGTTCAGCCCCGCGGTTCAGCCCTGCGGCCAGGCCTCGGCCAGCATCTTGCGGGTGTCCGCCAGCAGCTGCGGCAGCACCTTGGTGTGGCCGACCACCGGCATGAAGTTGGTGTCCCCGCCCCAGCGCGGCACCACGTGCTGGTGCAGGTGCGCCGCGATCCCGGCGCCCGCCGCCGCGCCCTGGTTCATCCCGATGTTGAACCCGTGCGCGCCCGAGGCCGCCCGCAGCGCCGCCATCGCCTTCTTGGTGAACACGGCCAGCTCGGCCGTCTCCGCGTCGTCCAGCTCGGTGTAGTCCGCGACGTGCCGGTACGGGACCACCATCAGGTGCCCGCCGTTGTACGGGTACAGGTTGAGCACCGCGAACACGGAGTTCCCGCGCGCGACGACCAGCCCTTCCTCGTCGCTCAGCGACGGGATCGAGCAGAACGGACAACCGTCGTCCGGAGCCGGACCGGTGGGCTTGTTCTCGCCCTGGATGTAGGCCATCCGATGGGGGGTCCACAGGCGGCGGAAGCCGTCCGGCTCGCCGACGCCCCGCTGCAGTTCCGGCTCAGTCGTCATGCTGATCAGCATATTCGCCCGGCGTGGCTTGCAAAGCAGTGCGGGGCAGACTCCGTGTGGAGACTGCCCCGCGAACCCCGCTGACGCGGGGCGGGAGGTCACACCTGGACGCGACGCTCCACCGCGTCGACGATCTCGGCGACCGCCTCGGCGAGCGGCACGCCGTTCTTCTGCTCGCCGTTGCGGTAGCGGAACGACACCGCGCCCGCCTCGACGTCGTCGTTGCCCGCGATCAGCATGAACGGCACCTTGCTCTTCTGCGCGTTCCGGATCTTCTTCTGCATCCGGTCGTCCGAGGTGTCGACCTCGACCCGGATGCCGCGCTTCTTCAGCTCGGCCGCGACCTCCAGCAGGTACGGCACGTGCTCGTCGGTGATCGGGATGCCGGTCACGGTGACCGGGGCCAGCCACGGCGGCATGGCGCCGGCGTAGTGCTCCAGCAGCACCGCGAAGAACCGCTCGATCGAGCCGAACAGCGCACGGTGGATCATGACCGGCCGCTGACGCGAGCCGTCCGCCGCCGTGTACTCCAGGTCGAAGCGCTCGGGCAGGTTGAAGTCGAGCTGGATGGTCGACATCTGCCAGGTCCGGCCGATCGCGTCCTTCGCCTGGACGGAGATCTTCGGGCCGTAGAAGGCCGCGCCGCCCGGGTCCGGGACCAGCGGCAGGCCCTGCTTCTCGGCCACGTTCGCGAGCACGGCGGTGGCCTCCTCCCAGGCCTCGTCCGAACCGACGAACTTGACCGGGTCCTTGGTGGAGAGCTCCAGGTAGAAGTCGGTCAGACCGTAGTCCCGCAGCAGGTTGAGCACGAAGGTCAGCGTGGAGTCGAGCTCCTCCGCCATCTGCTCACGGGTGCAGTAGATGTGCGCGTCGTCCTGGGTGAAGCCGCGGGCGCGGGTCAGGCCGTGCACCACGCCGGACTTCTCGTACCGGTATACCGTGCCGAACTCGAAGAGGCGCAGCGGCAGTTCACGGTACGAGCGGCCGCGCGCGTCGAAGATCAGGTTGTGCATCGGGCAGTTCATGGGCTTCAGGTAGTAGTCCACGCCCTCGTCGAGCTGCATGGGCGGGTACATACCGTCCGCGTACCAGTCCAGGTGGCCGCTCTTCTCGAAGAGCTTCCCCTTGGTGGCGTGCGGGGTGTAGACGAACTCGTAGCCCTCCTCCTCGTGCCGGCGGCGCGAGTAGTCCTCCATGGCGCGGCGGATGATGCCGCCCCTGGGGTGGAAGACGGCGAGGCCGGAGCCGATCTCCTCGGGGATGGAGAAGAGGTCGAGCTCGTTGCCGAGCTTGCGGTGGTCGCGCTTCTCGGCCTCGACCAGGAAGTCGAGGTGCGCCTTCAGCTCGTCCTTGGTCGGCCAGGCGGTGCCGTAGATGCGCTGCAGCATCGGGTTCTTCTCGCTGCCGCGCCAGTAGGCGGCGGCGTTGCGCATCAGCTTGAAGGCCGGGATGTGCCGGGTGGACGGCAGGTGCGGACCGCGGCAGAGGTCGCCCCAGCAGAGGTCGCCGCTCTTGGCGTCCAGGTTGTCGTAGATGGTCAGCTCGCCCGCGCCGACCTCGACGTCGGCGCCCTCGCCGGCGGTGGCGGCGGAGCCCTTGAGGCCGATCAGCTCCAGCTTGTACGGCTCGGCGGCCAGCTCCTCGGCGGCGGCCTCGTCGGTGACCACCCGGCGGGAGAACTTCTGGCCCTTCTTGATGATCTCCTGCATCTTCTTCTCGATGGCCTTGAGGTCATCGGGGTGGAACGGCTTCTCGACGTCGAAGTCGTAGTAGAAGCCGTCCTTGACCGGCGGGCCGATGCCGAGCTTCGCCTCCGGGAAGAGCTGCTGCACGGCCTGGGCCATGACGTGCGCGGTGGAATGGCGCAGGATGTCCAGGCCGTCCTTGCTGCCGATCTCGACCGGCTCGACCTCGTCGCCGTCCTGCACGGCGTACGCGAGGTCCTTGAGCTGGCCGGCGATGCGGGCGGCGATGATCGAGCGGTCGTCGGCGAAGAGCTCGGCGGCCGTAGTGCCCGTGGTCACCACGCGCTCTTCCCGATCGGGTTCGCGGTTGATGATTACCCGGACGTCCGTCACCGGTCTCTCCTGACGTGCTGGATTCATAGGACGCAACACGGCGCTGCGCGTGACGATGGTACCGAGAGCACCACCCCCGCCGTGCACCTACGCCCCCGCTCCCCCTTCTCCCAGGGTCTTCAGCAGCCGCTCCCGCTCGGCCTCCTCCAGACCGCACGGCTCCAGCGCTCCCGGGTGGGTGAGCCGCCGGAACCCGCCGCGGCGCTCCAGCCGGCCGCTGACCCGCACCGGAGCCCCGGCCAGGTGGGCCTCGACGGCCACCCGGTAGGCGGGGTCGGCGAGCCGCACCCGGACCTCGCTGACCTCCGCGCCGCCGAGCACCTTCAGCCGGACGGTGCCCGGTCCGGCGGGGTCGGCGCGCTTGAGCCGGACGACCAGGCCGACCACGGTGACGGCGACCGCCGGTTCGATCCGCTCCAGCAGGGCGGCCGCCTCCTCCAGCGCGGGCAGGTCCCCGGGGGAGAACTCCAGGGCGATCCGCCGGTCGCCGAAACCGCCGGGCGGGCCGGCGGCGGCCGACCAGGCGACGGACAGCTGGGCCGCCGTGGCGCCGCGCACCAGGTCCTCGACGGACTGCACCAGCTCCCGGCTGACGCCCGCCTGCACCGCGTTCTCGAAGGCCTCCGGGCCGCCGCTGACCCGCCGGTAGTCCACGGCGTCCCGCAGCGCCTCCAGGGCGCGGACCAGGGTGGTGACCACCGCCCGCCCCTCGGGCGCCGGGGTGTACGCGGTGAGTCCGGCGGCGCCGTCCGCCGCCGGACCGCCGCCGACCACCAGGACCTGCTCCAGGAAGTCCCCGGCCCAGGTGTCCAGCCGGGCGCCGAAGTAGGCGGCCCTGGTCCGCCCGGCCTTGGCGCCGGCCGCCAGCATCGCCCGGGCCGCCCGCTGGAGCCGCTCGGCGCCGTCCCAGGGCGCGGTGCCGGCCGGCCCGGGGAGTTCGCGCCGCCACTGCAGCTCGTCCCCCGGCACCGCCAGGGCGAGCAGGATCGAGCGGGCGGACGGGCTGCGGGAGCGCGACAGCGCGGTGACGGCGTCGGCGAGCAGCTCGACGGCGTCGTCGAAGCCCTCCCCGGCCGGGACCAGCAGGCTGGTGCCCGGGTCGGAGTCGCCCGGGGGCGTCCAGCGGCCGTACCGGGCCGAGGGGCCGCCGCGCCGGACCCAGCCGTGCCGGGCGAGCAGCGTGGTGAGCACCGCCGGGTCGACGGCCGCCGGGTCGGGCAGCGCCCGGGAGACCTCCTGCGGCCCGTGTGGCAGCGTCATGGTCCTGCTCCTCCCCGCCGGGGCCGGGCCGTCACGGGCTGCCGCCCGCGCCGACCCGCGCCATGATGTCGCACAGTGCCCGGTCGTCGAACACCTTCGCGGTGGGCACCCGGACGTTGGTCCGCCGCTGCCCGGTGACCGGGTGTCCGGCCAGGTTGACCCAGTAGCAGCAGTGCCGCAGCTCCAGCGCGTCCGGGCCGGCCGAGAGCCAGCGGTCGACCCGGCGCGGCAGCAGCATCACGACCAGGATCCGGGGCACCGCGACCCGCTCCCGCGCGAGCTTGCGCAGGTGGTCGTTGTCCAGGGTGAAGCTGAAGAAGGGTCCGCGCGGATCGGGTGCGGTCTGTGCGGTGGCCTTCAGCTGGATCTTGACGGTGACCTCGTCGTCCACCGCGTGGGCGCGCGAGCCGTGGCTGACCTGCCAGTCGATGCCGTTGTCGGGGAAGGGCTGGGACAGCGAGCAGCCGGCCGCCGCCGCCACCGCGTGCAGATAGCCGACCTGCAGTGTCTCCATGCAGGCCGTCACGGCCAGATCGCCCCGCAGGACGGCCGCCGCCCCGCCGGGCTGCGGCTCTGTCAGCGTCATCGCCCCGTAGCCTCCCCCGGCCCGGTGGCCCGTCCGGATTCGAACGGGTCGTCTGATCGCAGGGTGCCCGGCCCGGACAGGGCCAAACGGTTGAAGGGGCGTCAGGAGCGGGTATCACCCGGGCGGGAATCGCAGTACCTGAGGGGCAGTCATGCAGCAGCACTGGTACACCGGTCCGCTCGCCTCCTTCGACACCGAGACCACCGGCGTGGACGTCGAGACCGACCGGATCGTCTCGGCCGCCCTGGTCGTCCAACTCAGCCCGGGCGCGGCACCGCGGACCACTTCCTGGCTGGCCGATCCGGGCGTGCCGATACCCGACGGCGCCCGGGCGATCCACGGCATCGGCGACGAGCGGGTGCGCGCGCACGGCCGCCCGGCGCAGACGGTGGTGGCGGAGATCGCCCGTGCCCTCGCCGAGCAGAGCCGCGCGGGGCACCCCGTGGTGGTGATGAACGCGCCGTACGATCTGACGCTGCTGGACCGGGAGTTGCGCCGCCACCGGGCCACCGCGCTGGCGGACGCCCTCGGCCCGGACGGGCTGCTGGTGCTCGATCCCCGGGTGCTGGACAAGCACGTGGACCGCTACCGCAAGGGCCGGCGCACGCTGACCGACCTGTGCGCGCACTACGGGGTGGAGCTGACCGGGGCGCACGACGCGGCGGCCGACGCGACGGCGGCCCTGGGGCTGGTCCGGACGATCGGCGCGCGCTACCCGGCGGCACTGGGCGGGCTGTCGGCGGCCGAGCTGCACCTGCGGCAGGCGGTCTGGCACGCCGCGCAGGCCCGGGGGCTGCAGAACTGGTTCGACCGCTCGGGGACGCCGGAGCGGGTGGACTTCTCCTGGCCGTTGCGCCCGGCCCGCTGCGGGTGCGGACGGCGGCTGTCGGCGGAGCACAGCTGCGAGGTCGCGGCGTAGCCGGACCGGATGCGACGGCCGGCGCCCGCCGGATCGGTCGCCCGGTCGCTCGGTCCACGAACGCAACAGGCCCCGATCGGTATCCGATCGGGGCCTGCGTGCTGTCCGGTGGGCGATACTGGGATCGAACCAGTGACCCCTTCGGTGTGAACGAAGTGCTCTCCCGCTGAGCTAATCGCCCGGGCAACGAGAAGAACAGTAGCACCATTCGGGGGGTGTCGTACAACTCGCACCAGCCCGGGCGGCCGGCGCATCGGCAGAACTCGCGCTCCGCGCGGAAGGTGACTGCGCCTCAGTCCGATTCTCCGGCGGCAGTTCACGGGATTGCGGAAATACATGTGAGGCCCAGCCGATAATCGACTGGGCCTCACATATCACAATGCATTCCGGTGGGCGATACTGGGATCGAACCAGTGACCCCTTCGGTGTGAACGAAGTGCTCTCCCGCTGAGCTAATCGCCCGGGTGCAGGGAAAACATTACCGCATCCCCCGGGGTGCTCCGAACACGCCCGCCCCGGGCCCCCGCCCCGACCCGTCACCCGAACGGGCCGCCACCGGTCGCCGCGGCCGGGTCAGTGCCGGTTGATCTTCCAGGGCATGGTGAGCCCGTACTTCCAGAGGTACCAGGCGCCGATCCCGGCGATCACCGCCAGGCCGATCGCGGTGAGTGTGATGTTGCGGCGGCGGACCCTCGGGTCCATCGCCTTCTGCGCCGCCTCGGCCACCTTGCGGCGGGTCCAGCGCAGGGCCAGCTGGGCCCAGACGAACTCGGTGGCCCAGACGCCCATCCCCAGGAAGATGACCACCCAGCCGGGGCCGGGCAGCGGCAGCATGATCACCCCGGCCACCACCACCGCCAGGCCGACCAGGAAGACGGCCACCTGCCAGCTCAGGTGCAGCGGCCTGGACCGCCGGATGAAGTGCGGCGCGCGCGAGCCCAGCGGCCGGCCGCCGTCGGCGCCCGCCGCGTCCTGCGCCCCGTCCCCGTCCCCGTCCCCGTCCGGCGTGGGTACCCCCGAGTCGTCCGGCACGACCGCATCACCCGTTCTCGTGTTCCCGCCCGCGTTCCCGCGCGCCTTGTCGCTTCGCACAGTCATGCCAGGAAACTAACCGAGAAGTGGCCCGGTAATGCCCCGGCGGGCACTCCGTGCCGATTCCGCAATGCGCCGTAAGGGGTACGACTCGGCCCCGAATCGGGACAGAGGGGTTTACATCGGTCGTGGAGGTGGGATGGTCCGTTCGCCGACGTGCGATTCCCCGAGCGCACACTGAGCGAAAGGCCATGGCGCTTATGAACACCACGGTCAGCTGCGAGCTGCACCTGCGCCTCATCGTGTCCAGCGAGTCCTCACTGCCCGTCCCCGCGGGCCTGCGCTACGACACCGCCGACCCCTATGCCGTGCACGCCACGTTCCACACCGGCGCCGACGAGACGGTGGAGTGGGTGTTCGCCCGAGATCTCCTTGCGGAGGGGCTGCATCGACCCACCGGCACCGGCGACGTCCGGGTCTGGCCCTCGCGCAGTCACGGGCAAGGGGTGGTCTGCATCGCGCTGAGCTCTCCGGAAGGAGAAGCCCTGCTGGAGGCCCCGGCCCGAGCGCTTGAGTCGTTTCTCAAGCGCACGGACGCCGCCGTGCCGCCCGGCACCGAACACCGTCACTTCGACCTCGACCGGGAGCTGTCCCACATCCTCGCCGAAAGCTGACCCCGACCGGAGGCGGTCACGCCCCGCCGTCGGCGGGGCCGTAACCCCCTGCTGTCACCGCTGCCGTCCTACTCGGGGGCACGGCAGCACGACTCAGCCGCGCACGACGCGGACTCGGGGCCGGTGAAACGGTCCGCCCCCACCGGGGCGGACTGCAGCACCGCAGGCGCCCGGCACTGGAGCCGGCCATCCGTACGGGTGGCCGGCCTCGCTGCCGGGCGCCGCTGTTTCCCGGCGGTGGGCGATCGGACTTCGCGGGTCCGCGACACGGCCGCCCGCACGCCCCGTCGCAATCCGTACACGCCTTCGACCGAAGCGGCGGCCCGCCGCTGCGGGGCCCGGTAAGGTCTGAGACTGACCGTAGACGCGGGGTGCCGACGGCCCCCTCCGCGCGAGGAGCCCCCACGTGCTGATCACCCATGACACCGAGTGCGCGCTGAGCATCCTCGTCGAGCTGCTCAACACGGCGCCCGAGGTGTGCGGCAGCGAGCTGCTGCCCGACGTGGCCGCGCTGGACGCCTTCGTGGTCCGCCAGGAGATCAGCGAGATCGACTCGCTGACCGAGGACGACCTGCGCAAGGTGCAGGAGCTGCGCACCCGGCTGCGGGAGGTGTTCGGCACCGAGTCCACGGCGGAGGCCGCCGAGCTGGTCAACGCGCTGGTCGCGGCCGCCGGCACCACGCCCCGGCTCACCAACCACGACCACCACGGCTGGCACATCCACTACTTCGCCCCGCACGCCGCGCTGCACGACCACCTGGCGGCCGAGCTGGGCATGGCCCTGGCGTTCATCCTCACGGCGGGCGAGCGCGAGCGGCTGCGCCGCTGCGAGGCGCCGGACTGCGCCCGCGTCTTCGTCGACCTCTCCCGTAACCGGTCCCGGCGCTACTGCGACAGCCGGACCTGCGGGAACCGGCTGCACGTCGCCGCCTACCGGGCGCGCCAGCGCTCGGCGGAGGCCGTGCCCTCCGCCTGAGCGCTCACCGGCCCCCGCTCGCCGTGACCGCCGCGTTCAGATGCCGCGGCGGCGCAGGATCTCCTCGATGTCGGCGAAGTCGCCGAGGCCGTCGTCCCGCTTGCCTGCCTTCGGCGCGGTGCTCCTGGGAGCGGCGGCCTTCGGGGCGGCGGAGGCCCGGCCGGCCGGTGCACCGGTGACGGCGGCCCGTCCCGGGGCGGGCCCGGCGGCGGGCGGCGCGGAGCCGGTGGCGTCCACCGCGCGGCGGCGGCCCGCCCAGCGGGTGGTGACCAGCAGGGCGGCCGACACCGCGAGCAGCGCGATGCCCGTCCAGACCCGGGGGTCGAACACCAGCTTGGTCGCCCAGTCGGCGAGCTCGCTGCCGATCGTGCGCGCCACCGGGAAGAGGCCGGTCAGGTAGAGGCCGGCCGGCAGCAGCGCCACGGCGAACCAGCGGGTCGCGGAGAGGTAGCGCCGGCGGTAGGCGCGCAGGCCCGCGACGGCCACGCCCGCGGCGGTGAGCACGAAGGAGACCGCCGCCGTCAGCACGGCGGCACTCCGTCACGTCCAGTTGTCCTCGTCATCGGGTCGGACCTCCCGTCGCTTCCGGCCGGCGCCCGGGCACACCGCCGGGACGGCGCGGTGCCCACTAGTGGAACACTGGGGGCATGATCGAAGGTTCCCTCCCCCGTCTCGAGTTCTGGTGCGAGCTCCAGTGCCCGGACTGCCGCACCGCCCTGGACGACGTCCGGGCGCTGCGCGAGCAGTACGGTGACGCGCTCGTCGTCGAGTTGCGCCACTTCCCGCTGGAGAAGCACAAGCACGCGTACGCCGCGGCGCAGGCCGCCGAGGAGGCGTTCGCCCAGGGCCTGGGGTGGCCGTACGTGGAGGCCCTGCTGGAGCGGGTCGACGACCTGGCGGCTCGCGGCGAGGAGGTGCTGCTGGAGGTGGCCCGCGCCGTGGGAGTGGATGCCGAGGAGGTCGACACGGCGCTGGTCGACGGCCGGCACACGCTGATCGTGGACGCCGACCAGGCCGAGGGGAAGGCGATCGGGGTGCGGGGCACCCCGACGTATGTGATCGGCGGGAAGCGGCTGGACGGCGGGCAGAGCCAGGACGGCCTGCGGGACCGGATCGTCGCCGTCATCGAGGCGGCGAAGGCGTCCTGACGCCAAGTCAGGTCAGCGGCTTGCCGTAGACCCGGTTGGTGACCCGGTAGCCGAGCGACTCGTAGAGCCGGATCGCGACCGCGTTCCCGGTGAACACGTTGAGCCCGAGGTCCCTCACACCGGCGGCCAGGCACTCGCGTTCGGCGAGCAGCATCAGCGAGCGGCCGTGGCCGGCGCCCCGGTGGGCCTCGGCCACCTCGACGACCATCACCCAGGCGAGCGGGGCGCCGTCGGGCAGGTCCCGGACCCGCAGGGCAAGCCAGAGCGAGCCCAGCGGGTCCGGCGCGTCCCCGTAGAGCCGGCGCAGGGCCACGCCGGGGCTGTCGGCGCCCTGCGGCAGCAGGGACTGGTGGTCGGCGTCCGACTTGGCGCGGGCCTGCTCGGCGCCGAGGCCGGAGGAGACCAGGTCGGACAGATACCCCTCCTTGGCGTCGGCCAGCCACCCGGGGAAGGCCTCGGCGTCGATCCGGCGCGCGGCGACGCCGGCCGGGAGCGCGGGCGGGGCGGCGAGCCGCTTGGCCATGTTCCGCATCCGCTCGGTGTAGCCGAGGGCGACGGCGAGGCCGCGCGCGGCCGGCGCCGCCTCCGGGACGTCGGCGTCGACCCGGGTGCAGCCCCAGCCGCGGAGCACCTCCTCGGCCGCGAGCGCACCGAAGGTGCCGCGCCCCCGGCCGCGCCCCTCGTGCACCTCCAACTCCGATATCTCACCCCAGAGTTGATTGCCGCGGCGAATGGCGGTGGTGCGCAGCGCGCCGACCGGGCGGCCGTTGGCGCAGATCTGCCAGCGTCTGGTGCGGCCGCCGGCGGCGGGTGACTCCGGCCCCTCGGGGCGCAGCGTGGTGGTCATGTCGTGGTCCCTTCCCCGCCGCCCGGGTGTTCTATCCGCCGGGGGGCCGCGAGGAGTCCGGGGCCGGTGTGGTGGGGCTCAGGGGTCGAGGTCGTCGCCGCTGCGCTCGGTGAAGACGGCCAGGGCCTTGGTGGTGACGGGGCCCGGTCCGGCGAGTTCACGGTCGTCGATCCGGGTGACGGCCTGGACGTCGCGCAGGGTGGAGGTCAGGAAGATCTCGTCGGCCTCCCGGAGCACGTCCAGCGGCAGGTCCGTCTCCTCGGCGCCGCACCAGTCGACGACGAGCTGCCGGGTGATGCCGGCCAGGCAGCCGGAGGCGAGGGTGGGGGTGAGCAGGCGGCCGCCGAGGACGACGAAGACGTTGGAGCCGGTGCCCTCGCAGAGCTGCCCGGCGGTGTTGGCGAACAGGGCTTCGGAGGCCTGGACGCGGTGGGCGGCGGCGAGCGCGACGACGTTCTCGGCGTAGGAGGTGGTCTTGAGGCCGGCGACGGCGCTGTGCTCGTTGCGGCGCCACGGGACGGTGGCGGCGGCGGTGGTGTCGGGGCGGCGGGCGGCGGTGCCGAGGGAGACGACCAGGGTGGGGGCGTCCTGGCCGCGCTCCGAGCCGAGCGGGGCGATGCCGCCGGTGTAGGTGAGGCGCAGGCGGCCCAGGGGCATCGGGTTGGCGGCCAGCACCTGGGCGCAGGCTTCGCGGACCAGGTCGTGGTCGGGGTCGGGCAGGCCGAGGCCGCGGGCGGAGCGGGTGAGCCGGTCGAGGTGGCGGGTGACGGCGAAGGCCCGGCCGTCGACGGCCTTCATCGTCTCGAAGACGCCGTCGCCGGTGGTGAGGCCGTGGTCGAGGACGGACAGGGCTGCGTCGGCGGAGTCGACGAGTGACCCGTTGACCCAGCTCTTGGTGGGGTGCTGCATCGAGGGCTGCTCCTCAAGGCGGTTGCGCGGTGCGGTGAGCCTGGGTCGGTGGTGGCCCGGGGGTGTGCGTCCCGCTTCAGTCGGTTGCGGTGCCCGACGCTATCGCGACCAGGCGGGCGGCCTTCAGTTCGGTTTCCGCCCACTCGCGCGCCGGGTCGGAGCCCCAGGTGATGCCCGCGCCGGTGCCGAAGCGCAGCACGGGTGCGCCGGGGTCGGTCCGGTCGATCCAGAACGTGCGGATGCCGACGGCGAGTTCGCTCTCGCCGCGGTCGGCGTCGACCCAGCCGACGGCTCCGCAGTAGGGGCCGCGCGGGGCGGTCTCCAGGGCGTCGATGATCCGCAGCGCGCTGGACTTGGGGGCGCCGGTGACGGAGCCGGGCGGGAAGGTCGCGCCGAGGAGTTCGGGCCAGCCGGCCTCCGGGCGCAGGGTGCCCTGGACGGTGGAGACCAGGTGGACGAGGCCGGGGTGCTTCTCGACGACGCAGAGGTCGGGGACGGTGACGGTGCCGGTCTCGCACACCCGGCCGAGGTCGTTGCGGACCAGGTCGACGATCATCACGTTCTCGGCGTGGTCCTTCTCCAGCAGGTCGGCCTCGGTGCGGCCGGTGCCCTTGATCGGGCCGGAGGAGACGGTGCGGCCGTCGCGGCGCAGGTAGAGCTCGGGCGAGGCGGTCGCGATCTCGACGCCGTGTCCGGGCAACCGGACGGTGCCCGCGTAGGGGGCGGGGTTCCCGCGTGCGAGCAGACCGGTGAGGGCGTCGACGTCGCTGCGGTCCCGGTCCGGCAGCGGCGCGGAGAGGACGCGGCAGAGGTTGGCCTGGTAGACCTCGCCGGCCGCGATGTGGTCGCGGATGCGGCGGACGCCGGCCTCGTAGGCGGCGCGGTCCAGGGAGCTGTGCCAGCTGTCGGCGGCCGGGCCGAGCCAGCCCGCGCCGGACGGGGGCGCGGGGGCGGGGCGGACGTCGTCGAAGCGGGCGCAGGTGAGGCGGCCCTCGAAGTCGTGGACGACGGCCCAGAAGCCGGCGGAGTCGAGGGCGGCCGGGTCCGAGGTGACGTCGCGCAGCCCGGTGGCGAGGCGGCCGCCGAAGCGGGCGAGCGGGCTGTGGGGGACGGGCTGGCCGGACACGGTTCTCCTGCGCGGGCTGGTGGGGCTGCGGTGCCTGAAGTGTAGGTCGGGGGCGCGGGCGGGGGTCGGGCCGCCGCAGGGGGCGTGAGCAGGTGCGGGCGTCGCGCGGGTGTGCGCCGGGTGGCCGGCGGCTGACCGTCGGGTGCGCCGCAGGTGGGGGCGGTGGCCACCCGGAACGGCTGACGGGGCGGCACCCCGGGGGCACCCCCGCGGCACGCTGCGGGAACGGATTTTTAGCTGGCCCGGGAATCCGCTAGAGTTCAACACGTCGCCAGGGAGCGCAGCCGCACAAAAGCGGTGAGGCCCCCGGGAGACAGGCGGACGTGGCTCAGTTGGTAGAGCATCACCTTGCCAAGGTGAGGGTCGCGAGTTCGAATCTCGTCGTCCGCTCGATGGAGAACAGTGTAAGATCGTTCTTCGAGTGTTGCCTGGTGGAGTGGCCGAGAGGCGAGGCAACGGCCTGCAAAGCCGTCTACACGGGTTCAAATCCCGTCTCCACCTCCAAGAGGTACGACCGGTTCGACCGGGCGACCTCCCCGCGCGATTAGCTCAGCGGGAGAGCACTACCTTGACACGGTAGGGGTCACTGGTTCAATCCCAGTATCGCGCACGTCGGATCCTTCGGGGTCTGCTGCAGGACCGCCACACCAGGCGCGATTAGCTCAGCGGGAGAGCACTACCTTGACACGGTAGGGGTCACTGGTTCAATCCCAGTATCGCGCACGTCGGATCCTTCGGGGTCTGCTGC
>NZ_JBEPAA010000042.1:0-7839 GCF_040298365.1 Kitasatospora sp. NPDC001603 | reverse complement strand
TGCAGGACCGCCACACCAGGCGCGATTAGCTCAGCGGGAGAGCACTACCTTGACACGGTAGGGGTCACTGGTTCAATCCCAGTATCGCGCACAGTAACCGGCCGGGGCCGTGATCCATGGATCACGGCCCCGGCCTTCTGCGTGTCCGGGACCGCTGTCGCGGCCGGCGTGACTGCCGTTCCGCAGCGGTCGGCTGCTGGCGCGCTGTTCTGCGGTCGGCCGCCGGGGAACGAAGAAGAGCCGTGTACGGACGCCCTCACCGACGTCCGTACACGGCATCTCCGCCTGCCGGGGTGCTCTGCGCACCACTCCCGCCCGTCCGCGGGTCAACGCGGTGCGCGGCCTTCCCCGGCGGCACTGGCTCCCCGTCCCCAGGGGATCAGTGCCCGTTCAGTGGCCGGCCGGGCAGGTGCGCCGGCCGGGATCACGGGTCGATCGGTCAGTGGGTGATCAGTTCGGCGACGGCCTGCGCCTGGTTCGCCATCTGCTCCCAGCCCCCGAAGAGGATGACCAGCAGCACGGCGCAGGGCAGGGCGATCGCCAGCGCCACCGCCGGGTGCCTGGTCGGCTCCGCGGCCTGGCGCTGGGTGAAGGCCGGCCGACGGCGGCGGGGTGACCCCGTGAGCTGCGATGCCATGCCCTCACTCCTGATTCCTGCGCCGCTCTGGCCGTGCGCTGCTCGTGCCGACCGACGGGTCTAAGTGGACGCGGTGGACGGCTTACCTCGGGGGACGAGCTCCCCGTCCACCGCTGAGGACAACGCTATGGCCCGAGGGGGTGGTCGGACGTCATGCCGTCGTACTGTTCTCCGGGCATCCCCGAGGATGACGCTCCGACTTGAGGAGTACTACCGAAGGGGGAGAGTCCCTCCACCGGACCCCCGGGGGAACCCTGAGAGCCGACCCCGAGAAGCGCTCCCGCCACCCCGCGCGCGACTGTCAGTGCAAGATCGGACAATCGCACGGAGGGTTCAGGTGTTGCGTATCAGCACACCGCAGCAGGCAGTCCGTAAGCTGTGCCCGACAGGAACTGACGATGCCCCAACCGACGGGGCCTCATCCACAGGCTGACGGGGAACGATGATGGCGATGATGCGGCTGAGGCGTGAGGACCCCCGCATCGTCGGGCCGTACCGGCTGCACCGGCGCCTCGGAGCCGGCGGCATGGGCGTCGTCTACCTCGGCTCGGACCGGCGCGGGCAGCGGGTCGCGCTCAAGCTGATCCGCGCCGAGCTGGCCGAGGACCTGGAGTTCCGCACCCGCTTCGCCCGGGAGATCGCCGCCGCGTCCAGGATCCGGGGCGGCTGCACGGCGCGGGTGGTCGGCTCCGACATCGAGACCGACCGGCCCTGGCTGGCCACCGCGTACGTCCCCGGGCCCTCGCTCTACAAGCGGGTCGGCGACGGCGGACCGCTGAGCTGGCCGGAGGCCGCTAGGATCGGCGCCGCCCTGGCCGACGGCCTGGTCAAGGTGCACGAGGCCGGGGTCGTCCACCGGGACCTCAAGCCGTCCAACATCCTGCTCTCGCCCCGCGGGCCGCGGATCATCGACTTCGGGATCGCCTGGTCCCGCGGCGCCAGCACGCTCACGCACGTCGGCACGGCGGTGGGCTCCCCCGGCTTCCTCGCCCCCGAGCAGGTCCGCGGCGCCGCCGTGACACCCGCGACGGACGTCTTCGCGTTCGGGGCGACGCTCGCGTACGCGCTCACCGGGGACACCCCGTTCGGCTCGGGCGCCTCCTCCGAGGTGATGCTGTACCGGGTCGTCCACGAGGAGCCCGACCTGACGGACGTCCCTCCGCAGCTGGCCCCGCTGATCCGGGCCTGCCTGGCGAAGGAGCCCGCCGAGCGGCCCGGGGCGGCCGCCCTGCACGAACGGCTGAGCGAACTCGCGGCGCGCGGCACGGGCGACGGCCCGGCGCCGGAGCGGCCCGGACGCGGGCCCGTCGGCCGCGCCGGGGCGGGCGCCCGGCCGAGCGCTCCCGGGCCCGGCTCGGCCGCCGGACCTGGCTCGGCGGGCGCCGCCGCACGCGGCGTCCCCGCGCCGGGGCGCGGACCCGACCCGGCGGGCGCCCCGCGTGCCCGCGCCGGGGCGGCGAGCCGGCCGGGCGGCCAGCAGCCCGTCGCACAGCACGGCGCCCACCCGGGTGCCCACCCCGGCGCCGCCCAGCGCCGGCCGCAGGGCCGGCCGGGGCAGGCCGCCACCGCTCCGATGCCGCGCCCCGAGGCCCACACCACCCGGCCGCTGCGCGAACGCCAGCAGACCCCGCCGCCGGGGCGCACCGGCACGCCCGGCGCCGCGGCGGGCCCCCGCGAGCGGGACCAACGGCCGGACCGGTCGCGCGGGCAGGCCCGCGACCGGCAGCACACGCCCGTCCCCGGCGGCCGCCCGGCCACCGCCCGCCGGCGGTTGCTGCGGCAGCGGCTGGTGGTCTTCGTCACCGTGACGATCGGTGTGGCACTGGCGATCGCGGCGGCGCAGGGGTGCGAGAACCGGGACAACCAGAGCCTCGGTCCGGTCCGCGGCGCCGGGGCCACGGTCAGCGCCGGACCCAACGGGCCCGCCGGGCAGCCGGGCGCCGCCCCGCAGGGGGCCGGGCTCTCGGCGGACGGCGCGGCGCAGTCCGCGACACCGCTGGCGGCGGCGGCCCACGGCAGCGTGGCGGGTGACGGCGCGCTGACGCCGCCGCAAGGCGCCGCGCCGGCGGTGGACTGGCCCAACCGCAGCTACCCCGACCCGGCGGGCGGCCCGGCGATCGCGCTGCGGGACGGCCGCTCGGCGGCGGGGGCGGGGCCCCAGGTCGCGCTCAGCGCCGTCCTCCCGGCCCGCTACAAGGGCGCGGCCGCGGCCCTGGTGGTGCTGCGCCGCGCGGAGGGCTCGGTGCCGGCCGACCTCGTCCAGCTGTTCGCCTTCAACGGGGACGCGCCGGTCGCGCTGGCGTCCCGCTCGTCCGCCGCCGATCCGCAGGCGACCGCCGCCTGGCGGCTCGACAACGGCGCGCTGGTCCGCGAGGAGCGGGCCAACCAGACCGGCGCGGTGGCCTCCACCCGCTACTCGGTGCGGTCGGACGGCACCATCGAGGAGTCCTGGCCCGGCGCCCCCACCACGATCGTCACCCCGCCACCCGCCGCCGCCCCGGCCCCGCCGACGGCCCCCACGGGCTGACCGGCGGGGCAGCCGACGCACCGGAAGTCGGCCGGGGCCGACTTCCTGCTCCCGGGAAGAGCGCTGCCGCCCGGTGGCCGACCTGGGCACCGAACGCATCGCCCCGCACCGGAAGTCGGCTCGTCCGACGTCCCACTCCGCTGCGGACCGCGTGTCGTCGGCGGATCCTAACGGCCGCCCTCGGGGCCGCGCGCGGGAAGTCGGACAGATCGACTTCCTACTCCCCCCGTTGGGCCGTCCCTGCCCGCTACTGCCGACCGCCTCGGGGACACCGCCGCATCACCCCCGCACGGGAAGTCGGCCCTCCCGACTTCGCACTCCCCCGGCGGACTGAGGCGCCCACCGACAGCTCCGGTGGGGCGCCCCTAGGCCACCCCCGAGCGCAGGAAGTCGACCAGGCCGACTTCCTGATCCGCGGCTCAGGGTGTGTATGGCGTGGGCCATCGGGGAGCCAAGGCGGTGCTCCGCCCTGATGAGGGCTCGGTGGAGGGTGCGGGGTGCGAATCAGGTCGAGGGGCCGGAGGTACGGGCCCCGGTGAGGAAGCCGCCGGGCACGCCACCGGCGTAATCCGCGGCGGCCGGCGGGTCAGGCCGTCGCCCTCCGGGATTGTTCGGCTGGGTGCGGGAGCGGAGGTGACGGGTCAGGCCGCGACGCTGATGGTGTGGCCCACGCCGCGGGCCACACCGGGGAGCGAAGGCGGTGCTCCGCGCTGATGAGGGCTCGGCGGGCGTGCGGGGTGCGGATCGGGCCGAGGGGCCGGAGGTGCGGGCCACGGTGAGGAAGCCGCCGCCGGCGGCCGGCGGGTGAGGCCGTCGCCCTCCGGGGTTTCTCGGCCGGGTGCGGGAGCGAGGGGTGACGGGTCAGGCCGGGGCGGTGACGGCGTAGAAGGCCACGGCTGCGGCGGCGCCCACGTTGAGGGAGTCGATGCCGTGGGCCATCGGGATGCGGACGGCGCGGTCCGCGGCGGCCAGCGCCCTGCGGGTGAGGCCGTCGCCCTCCGCGCCGAGCATCAGGGCCGCCTTGGGCAGCCGGTGCGGGGCCAGGGCCGCCAGGTCGACGGAGCCCTCCGCGGGGGTCAGGGCGAGCAGCTCGAAACCGGCGGCGCGCACGGTGTCCAGCGCGGCCGGCCAGGGCTCCAGCCGCGCGTACGGGACGGCGAAGACGGCGCCCATGGAGACCTTGACCGCGCGCCGGTACAGCGGATCCGCGCAGTCGGGCGACAGCAGCACGGCGTCCATGCCGAGCGCGGCCGCGCTGCGGAAGATCGCGCCCAGGTTGGTGTGGTCGACCAGGCCCTCCAGCACGGCCACCCGGCGGGCGCCGGCCAGCAGCTCGGCGGCGTCCGGGAGCGGGCGGCGTTCCATCGAGGCGAGCGCGCCGCGGTGGACGTGGTAACCGGTGACCGCCTCGGCCAGCCCCGGTTCGACCACGTGGACGGGGGCGTCGGTGTCGGCGATCACGTCCGCCATCACGTCCAGCCACTTGGCCGTCAGCAGCATCGACCGCATCCGGTACCCGGCGGCCATCGCCCGGCGGATGACTTTCTCGCCCTCGGCGATGAACAGGCCCTCGGCGGGTTCGCGGCGGCGCCGCAGTTCGACGTCGGTCAGGCCGGTGTAGTCGCTCAGGCGCGGGTCGGCGGGATCGGTGATGGTGCTGGGTTCGGACACCCTGCGATCTTGCCAAGCCGGGGTGGAGAAGGCCAAACGGCCCAGGGCGGGATGTGCTTGACCTTGGCCTGTAGGTGTGTGGAGTGCAAATATGACGTATGGCCCGTTTTCCGGGCCGATCATGGGCTCCGTCGGCCTCTGGCACTTTCGGCTCCGCTACGTCTTCCCGTGCCGCTGGTACCGCCGGCTCCTCCGGTGGGCGCCCACACGGTCGGCAACAGCAGCCGAAGGACGCTCGGCCGAGACCGGTACAGCGCCGGTCGGTGGCCGGGCAGGTCTTCGCGCTGCAGGTACTCGTGGTGCTGCTGCTGGTCGCCGCCGCCGTGGTGGCGCTGGTGGTGCAGTCCCGCAACGACGCCCGGCACGAGGCGACCAACCGGTCGGTGGCGGTCGCCCAGACCTTCGCCAACTCACCGGGCATCGTCGAGGCGCTGCACTCCCCCGACCCCACCGCGGTCCTGCAACCGAAGGCCCAGGCCGCGGCGCTCAACGCGGGAGTGGACTTCATCGTCGTCCTCAACACCGACGGCATCCGCTACACGCACCCCAATCCGGCCCGGATCGGTCAGAAGTTCGTCGGCGACTACGAGCCCGCGCTGCACGGACAGGTGGTGACCGAGCAGGTCAACGGCACGATCGGACCTCTGGTCCAGGCGGTCGTGCCGGTCCGGGCACCGGACGACTCCGTGGTCGGCATGGTCTCGGCGGGGGTCACCATCGCCAACATCAGCAGCGCGAGCGAGCGGCAGCTGCCCGTGGTGCTGGGCGCCGCGGCGGTCGCCATGGGGCTGGCCACCTGCGGGACGGCGCTGGTCAGCCGGCGGCTGCGGCGGCAGACCCACGGGCTGGGCCCGTCCGAGATGACGCGGATGTACGAGCACCACGCGGCGGTGCTGCACGCGGTGCGCGAGGGCGTGCTGATCGTGGCCGGCGACGGGCGGCTGCTGCTCTGCAACGACGAGGCGCGCCGGCTGCTGGCGCTGCCCGCCGACGCCGAGGGGCGGCTGGTGACCGAGCTGGGCCTGGACCGCGCGCCCGAGGAACTGCTGACGGCCAACCGGCCGGTCACCGACGAGGTGGTGCTGGCCGGTGAGCGGCTGCTGGCCGTGAACGTCCGGCTCACCGACCGGGACGGCGGTCCGCCGGGCTGCGTCGCCACCCTGCGGGACTCCACCGAGCTGCTGGCGCTGTCCGGGCGGGCCGAGGTGGCCCAGCGGCGGCTGCGGCTGCTGTACGACGCCGGGGTGTCGGTGGGCAGCTCGCTCGATGTGACGCGGACGGCCGAGGAGCTGGCCCAGGTGGCGGTGCCGCGGTTCGCGGACTTCGTCAGCGTCGATCTGGCCGAGGAGGTGCTGGAGGGCGACGAGCCGGCGCAGGGCCAGCCGCTCGGACAAATGCGGCGGGCGGCGTTCAAGGGCGTCCGGGAGGGCTCGCCGTTCTACCCGGTGGGCACGGTGCTGGCGGTCGTGCCGTCGACGCCGCTGGCGGGCGCGCTGGACACCGGGGAGGCCGGGCTGGAGGCGCGGCTGGCGGAGACGGAGGCCTGGCGGGGGCAGGACCCGGAGCGCTCGGCGCAGGCGCTGGAGTACGGGGTGCACTCGCTGGTGCGGGTGCCGCTGCGGGCGCGCGGGGTGCTGCTGGGGGTGGCGCGGTTCTGGCGGGCGGACCGGCCGGAGCCGTTCGACGAGGAGGACCTGGCGCTGGCCGAGGAGCTGGTCTCGCACGCCGCGGTCTGCATCGACAACGCGCGCCGCTACACCCGCGAGCACGCGATGGCGGTGACGCTGCAGCACAGCCTGCTACCGCGCAACCTGCCCGCGCAGAACGCGCTGGACGTGGCGCACCGGTACCTGCCGGCGCAGGCGGGGGTGGGCGGCGACTGGTTCGACCTGATCCCGCTGCCGGGCGCGCGGGTCGCGCTGGTGGTCGGGGACGTGGTGGGGCACGGCCTGCACGCGGCGGCGACGATGGGCCGGCTGCGGACGGCGATCCACAACTTCTCGACGCTGGACCTGCCGCCGGACGAGTTGCTCGGGCACCTGGACGAGCTGGTGAACCGGATCGACCAGGAGGAGTCGGCGACCGGCGGGGCGGCGGCGGTCACCGGCGCGACCTGCCTGTACGCGATCTACGACCCGGTGACGCAGCGCTGCACGCTGGCCAGCGCGGGGCACCCGCCGCCGGCGCTGGTCGGTCCGGACGGCCGGGTGGAGTTCCCGGAGCTGCCGACCGGGCCGCCGCTGGGGGTGGGAGCGCTGCCGTTCACGACCGCCGAGCTGGAGGTGGCCGAGGGCAGCCGACTGGTGCTCTACACCGACGGACTGGTGGAGGACCGCGACCGGGACATCGACGAGGGGCTGGAGATGCTGCGGGCCGCGCTCACCGGGCCGCCGCGCACTCCCGAGCAGACCTGCGCGGACGTGCTGGGCGCGATGCTGCCGGCACGGCCGCAGGACGACATCGCGCTGCTGGTGGCGCAGACCCGGGCGCTGGCATCCGACCAGGTGGCGGAGTGGGAGGTGCCGTCCGACCCGGCCGCGGTCGGCGAGGTGCGGGCGGCGGTGGCGGAGCGGCTGGCGCAGTGGGGGCTGGACGAGGCGGCGTTCGTCACCGAGCTGATCCTGAGCGAGCTGGTGACCAACGCGATCCGGTACGGGCGCGGGCCGATCCGGGTCCGGCTGCTCCGCGACCGGGCGCTGATCTGCGAGGTGTCCGACGCCAGCAGTACGTCGCCGCACCTGAAGTACGCGGCCACCACGGACGAGGGCGGGCGCGGGCTCTTCCTGGTCGCGCAGTTCGCGGACCGCTGGGGCACCCGCTACACGGCCGGCGGCAAGGTGATCTGGACCGAGCAGCCGTTGGAGTGAGGCCGGGCGCGCGGGTCGCGGTGCGGAGTGGGGGGGGGGGGGGGGGGGCCGCCCCCCCCCCCCCCCGCCCCCCGCGGGCCGCCCCCCCCCACAACCACCCCGTGATAGGGGGGGGCGACCGGCGGGCCGGGCCGGGC
>NZ_JBEPAA010000041.1:0-76432 GCF_040298365.1 Kitasatospora sp. NPDC001603 | reverse complement strand
ATCGCTGCCTCGGAGGGGTTTCCATGCCGATAGACGGGCCAGCCGCCGTCAGGGTTCTGCATCCGCAGCAGGTAGGCCCGGCCTCGGCGCCACCGTCCCCGCCGGCGCCGGTCAGCCCAGGAGCTCGGCCAGGGCGCGGTCGGCGTCCAGGTGGCGGTGCTCCTCGCCCTCGGGGACGACCAGCCGGCTGTGCCAGAGGAAGCGCCGCAGGTCGGCGGTGTCGAACCGGACCAGCGCGGTGCCCTCGGCCGCGCGAAGCTCGACCATGGTGCGCCGGCCGGGGGCGGGCCGGACGTGGACGTCGCCGTCGCCGGCGGCCAGCTCCAGGCCGGCCGACAGCAGCTGCCGGGCGAAGACCCACTCGATGTCCGGGCCGGCGTCCCGGCCGGAGCCCGGCCCGGCGCCGTCGCCCGGTTCGTCCAGCGAGAACTCGGCGGGGAAGCCCATCCGGACGGCGAGCGGGTCCTCCCGGCGGTAGCCGAGGGCGACCCGCAGCCGGACCGACCGGTGGGCGGACAGGATCAGACGGGCCTGGACGGTCTCTTCGACGGTGGCGTGCACGGCGCGCCCTTTCTGGGGGAGTGAGGTCTTCGCGGTGGCATGAGGCCGGGGTGGCGGCTGTGGAGGGTGGGGCGGCCTCACTGGAGAGAGTCGGGCGGGGCGGTCGCGCTTACGCGGTTCCGGTGGGTGATTTCCGTGATCCGGGTCACATCGGTTTCCGGCCGTCCGGGCGTACCGGGGGTCGAGCCTGGCCGCTCGAACGGCGCCGGACCGGTACGCTGGACCGGTTGTCCGATTGCCGCCCGACCGCGGGTGGGGGCCGCTAAACGGCCTCTGACCTGCGATGATCCCCCTCGGAGACCGTGAGTACTGCCGCCGCCTCCTCGATGCCCCTCTTCTCCGACGCGCAGGAGCCGCACGCGCCCGCCCGGGCCGCCGGCCAAGGCGCGTCGGCCGCTTCGCACCACCTGTCGCCGGCCTTCCCCGGCCGGGCCCCCTGGGGCACCGCCGGCAAGCTCCGGGCCTGGCAGCAGGGTGCGCTGGACAGGTACATCGAGAACCAGCCGCGCGACTTCCTCGCGGTCGCGACCCCGGGCGCCGGTAAGACCACCTTCGCCCTGACGCTGGCCTCCTACCTGCTGCACAACCACCTGGTGCAGCAGATCACCGTCGTCGCGCCGACCGAGCACCTGAAGAAGCAGTGGGCCGAGGCCGCCGCCCGGATAGGCATCAAGCTCGATCCGGCCTACTCCTCGGGCCCGCTCTCCCGCGAGTACCACGGCATCGTGGTCACCTACGCGGGCGTCGGGGTCAACCCGATGCTGCACCGCAACCGGACCGAGGCCCGCAAGACGCTGGTCATCATGGACGAGATCCACCACGCCGGTGACTCGAAGTCCTGGGGCGAGGCCTGCTTCGAGGCCTTCGAGCCGGCCTCCCGCCGGCTGGCGCTGACCGGTACGCCGTTCCGTTCGGACACCAACCCGATCCCGTTCGTCCAGTACGAGGCGGGCGCCGACGGCATCCGCAAGTCGGTCGCCGACTACACCTACGGCTACGGGCACGCGCTCGCCGACCACGTCGTGCGTCCGGTGATCTTCCTGAGCTACAGCGGCAACATGCGCTGGCGCACCAAGTCCGGCGACGAGCTGGAGGCGCGGCTCGGCGAGCCGATGACCAAGGACCTGATCGCCCAGGCCTGGCGCACCGCGCTGGCGCCGCAGGGCGAGTGGATCCCCAGCGTGCTCCAGGCCGCCGACCGGCGGCTGAGCGAGGTCCGCAAGGCGATCCCGGACGCCGGCGGCCTGGTGATCGCCACCGACCAGAACACCGCCCGCGCCTACGCCAAGATCCTCCGGGAGATCAGCGGCGAGAAGGCCACCGTGGTGCTCTCCGACGAGGCGGAGGCGTCCCAGCGGATCTCCGACTTCTCGGCGGGCGACGCGCGCTGGATGGTCGCGGTCCGGATGGTGTCCGAGGGCGTCGACGTGCCGCGGCTGGCCGTCGGGGTGTACGCCACCTCGATCTCCACCCCGCTGTTCTTCGCGCAGGCCGTCGGCCGCTTCGTGCGGGCCCGCAAGCGCGGCGAGACCGCGTCCGTCTTCCTGCCGACCATCCCGACGCTGCTGGGCTTCGCCAACGAGATGGAGCTCCAGCGCGACCACGTGCTGGACCGGCCGAAGAAGGAGGGCGAGGGCCTCTTCGACGAGGAGGACCGGCTGCTCGCCGAGGCCGAGCGGGCCAACGACGGGCCGGACGGCGCGGGCGGCGAGGAGTTCTCCTACGAGGCGATCGGCTCCGACGCGGTCTTCGACCGGGTGCTGTACAACGCCATGGAATTCGGCATGCAGGCGCACCCGGGCAGCGAGGAGGAGGAGGAGTACCTCGGCATCCCGGGCCTGCTGGAGCCGGACCAGGTGCAGATGCTGCTGCAGAAGCGCCAGCACCGCCAGATCCAGCGCAGCAAGGCCAAGCCCGCCGAGGAGGCCGACCTGCTGGAGCTGCCGGCCGAGCAGCGGCCGGTGGTCACCCACCAGGAACTGCGCGAGCTGCGCAAGGAGTTGAACGCGCTGGTGGCGGCCTGGCACCACCGGACGAGCCAGCCGCACGGCACCATCCACAACGAGCTGCGGCGCCAGTGCGGCGGTCCGCTCACCGCGCAGGCGACGGTCAATCAGCTGAAGGCCCGGATCGAGCGGATCCGGGAGTGGGCGAAGTAACGGACGTCGGCGAATTGTCCGGCAACGCCCGAAGGTCATGTGACGGTCAGGCGAACGCGAAGAATCTGTGGAGACAGCCGGTGTGATGATCGGCTAGTGTTCCGCGTGCCGCGCCGCCTCCGGGTCTGTCGTGGCTGCGCCCCGCCCCGTCCGGACGGTGGCCGCAGCCCCCGGTGAGCCGGGCCGGCAACCTCACCAGTCGAGGCAGCGACCGTCCCGTCGCGAGCTCGAACATGCCGTCACAAGGAGCACACCGAACGTGTCGTACCCGCCCCACGCCTAGCCCGAGCTCTCCGACAAGTCCAAGGTCGTCGCCGGCATCCTGACGATCCTGCTCGGCAGCCTGGGCGTCGGCCGCTTCTACACCGGCCACATCGGCCTGGGCATCGCCCAGCTGCTGACCTGCGGTGGTCTCGGTGTCTGGTCGCTGATCGACGGCACCCTGTTCCTCACCAGCAACGACCGCACGGACGCCCAGGGCCGTCTGCTGCGCAGCTGATCTTGCCCAGGCCATTCGCGGCGCGCCGCCCCGGCTCCGGCCGGGGCGGCTTCGCCGTGCCCGGGGCCGACGGCCCCGCCCCCCGGCCGCCGCTCCTCGCCCGGCTGCCCCTCCCGGCCCGGCTGCGCACCGCGGGACCGCCGCTGGCGGTGCTCGGCGGCGGCCTGGCCGGCTGCGCCTACCTGTGGTCGCGCGACCCGCACCTGCCCGGGCAGCTGCTGCCGTTCTGCCCCTGGCACAAGGTCACCGGACTGGACTGCCCCGGTTGCGGCGGCACCCGGATGACGTACGACCTGCTGCACGGCGACCTCGCGGCGGCCTGGCACGACAACGCGGCGCTGTTGCTCTCGCTGCCGCTGGTCGCGCTGCTCTACCTCACCTGGCTGCGGCACGGCCTGGCCGGCCGGAGCTGGCGGCCGACGCTCGGCCGGGGCGGCACGGCGGTGGTGCTGGGCACCGCGGTGGCCTGGACGGTGCTGCGCAACCTGCTCTGAGCCGCGATCTGCTCCGAGCCGCGATCTGCTCTGAGCCGCGATCCGCTCCGAGCCCGCGATCTGCTCTGAGCCGCGATCTGCTCCGAGCCCGTGATCTGCTCCGAGCCGCGCCCGGCGAGCGGCCCCTGCCGCGACGGGGGCTGTCCGAACTTCGGACTGTGGTCGAACTTGTGCCCAGTCCAGGGCAGTGAAATGCGAGCCTTTGTCCCGGTTCGTCATGCGTGACGAAATCGATCATGCCCGAATTTTGGACAACCACTTCCGCCGCGACAATTCCTTCACTACCTTTCCCACACGCTCCCCCGTCGGGTAACCCCCGTCGGGACGGGCGCTGCAGGACCGCCAGGACGTCAAGGACGACACACCGCGGCCCGAGCGCGGCCACCCACCTGCGCGCGACACCTGAGTCCCGGACCGGCGCCGCCGCTCCGGCGGCCGCCGCGGAAAGGACATGCGCGTCGTGACTGCAGAGACCTCCCAGACCCTGGACCGGGGCGTCCGGGTCCTCAAACTCCTCGCCGACTCGGAACGCGGGCTCACCGTCACCGAGCTCGCCGCCCGTCTCGCGGTCAACCGGACCGTCGTCTACCGGCTGCTGGCCACGCTGGAGCAGCACGGGCTGGTCCGCCGCGACATCGGCGGCCGGGCCCGGGTGGGCCTGGGCGTGCTGCGGCTGGCCCACCGGGTGCACCCGCTGCTGCGCGAGGCGGCGCTGCCGGCCCTGCGCAGCCTGGCCGAGGACCTCGGCGCCACCGCCCACCTCACCCTGGTCGACGGCAACGAGGCGCTGGCCGTCGCCGTGGTCGAGCCCAGCTGGACGGACTTCCACGTCGCCTACCGGACCGGGCTGCGCCACCCGCTGGGGGAGAGCGCCGCCGGGCGGGCGATCCTCGAGGCGCGCGGCTTCCCCAGCCAGCGCCGTCCGGAGTCCGGTTTCGTCATCACCCGTGCGGAGGAGCAGTCGGGTGCGAGCGGCGCGGCCGCCGCACTGGTCGGGCTGAGCGGGATCGAGGGCAGCGTCGGCGTGGTGATGCTGAACGGGCTCGTCCCCGAGCGGGTCGGCCCCCGGGTGGTGGAGGCGGCGACCGAGGTCGCCGACGCCCTGCGATAGCGCCGGGTGTGTTTGGATGCCTCTGTGTCCGACACCAAGCTGCCCAAGGCCCTGACCGCCCCCCGCACCCGCGCGCTGGCGCTGTGCGGGGTGCTGGTCGCCGCGCTGTTCGGCGTGGCGGCCTTCGTCCCGCTGCCGTACACGCTCACCTGGCCGGGGGTCACCGCGGACACCCTCGGCAGCTACCAGGACAAGCCGGTGCTGACCGTCACCGGAGCGCCGGTGCGCACCACCGACGGGGAGCTGCGGATGGTGACCATCTCCGCGACCAATCCGGGGGACCGCACCACCTTCTGGCGGTCGCTGCGGGCCTGGTTCGACCAGGACGAGGCGGTCCGTCCGACCGAGACGGTCTACCCGCAGGGCGATCCGGCCAAGGCGCAGGAGGTGACGGCCCAGCAGATGACCGAGTCGCAGGACAGCGCCACCACGGCCGCGCTCTCCTACCTCCACCTCTCGCCCGCGCAGGTGAAGGTGAAGGTCGACCTCGGTGACATCGGCGGCCCGAGCGCGGGCCAGATGCTGGCGCTGGGCATCGTCGACAAGCTGGCCGGCGACGGCAAGGGCGGCGACCTCACCGGCGGGCTGACGGTCGCGGGGACCGGCACCATCGACGACCAGGGCGTCATCGGCCCGGTCGGCGGCGTGCCGCTGAAGACCCAGGCGGCGGCCCGGGACGGCGCGACGGTGTTCCTGCTGCCCAAGGACGAGTGCGCGGACGCCAAGGTCAACCTGCCCGACGGTCTGCGGCTGGTGCCGGTGGGCACGCTGAGCGAGTCGATCTCCGCGCTGGACGCGCTGCGCGGCGGCGGGACCGTCCCCACCTGCTGAGGTCCCGGCGGGCACCGCCGGAGCCCGGACCGGACGGGCTACTCGGCCGCGGCCTGGTCCACCAGCGGCAGGATCCGGTACGGCACCGGGTTCTCCAGCGCGATGGCCGTCGAGGAGCGGACGATCCCGTCGAACCCCACCACCCGGTCGATCACGCGCTGCAGATCGGCGTTGGACCGGGCCACGATCCGCACCATCATGTCTCCGTGCCCGGTGATCGTGTGCAGCTCCAGGACCTCCGGCACCGCCGCCAGGTGGGCCCGCACGTCGGCGCCCTGGCCCTGGGAGATCTCCAGCGTGGCGAAGGCCGTCACCGGGTAGCCGAGCGCGGCCGGGTCCACCTCGGGCCCGAAGCCGCCGATCACCCCCTTGGCCTGGAGCCGGTCCAGCCGCGCCTGGACGGTGCCCCGGGCCACCTGGAGGCGGCGCGAGCACTCCAGCACGCCGATCCGCGGCTCCTCCGCCAGCAGCCGGATCAGCCGGCCGTCCAGGACGTCGATCGCGTCGTTGGCGGTACCCGGCGCGGGGGCCGAAGACGCTTGCCCAGAAGTGGAGTTGGGCGATTCGGTGGAGTTCGGGGAACTCGGGGAGTGGGCGGGGGGCATCGCGGGGCTCCGTCCTCCGGTGGGCATTCTGTACAGCGGTGCGGCCGATTCTCCCGCCCCGGCGCACACCTTGACCAGGAGGAAACGGAACAGTTGCGCGCCGGTCGGCCCGGCGCCACCCTCCAGCCACAACCCCGTGAGCCGGTCCCCACACCGGCCCGCGGGGCAGACCGTGGTTGCGCACGCCCACCGGGAGGGCCGTCATGACCGACACCGCCGCCGAACCCCTGCTGTTCACCGCGGGCCTGGAGGAGCCCGACCTCGTCCCGATGGGGCACGCCGACGCGGTGGTCTTCGCCGTCGCCGACGCGGAGCGTGCGGCACGCCGCTACGCCACGGCGCTCGGCCTGCGCTGTACCGCCTACGCCGGGCCCGACACCGGCGAGCCGGAGACCGTCTCCTACGTGCTGCGCGCACCCGGGACCAGGTTCGTGCTGACCTCGCTGGTCCAGGTGATCGGGCCGCGCGGCCGGGAGCTGGCCGGCCACCTGGCCCGGCACGGCGACGGGGTGCTCGACCTCGCCGTCGGCGTACCGGACGTCCACTACGCCTACGACTACGCGGTGGACCGGGGCGCCAGCTCGCTCGCCGAGCCCTACGAGGCGCACGACCGGTACGGGGTGGTGGTGCTGGCCGCGATCGGGGTGCCCGGCGGCACCCGGCACACCCTGGTCGACCGCTCCCGCTACCGGGGCCCGTACCTGCCCGGGTACGTCCCCTTCGACCGGTGGTGACCGCCCGGGGGACCGCCGGGCGGACGGCGGTCAGCGGACGACCGTCTCCACCGTCGGCGGGTGGCCGTTCCAGGCGACGAAGACCGAGTTGGCCTGGTCGCCCTTGGTGAAGTCCACCCGCATCCACTGCGGGCCGTTCCAGACCTGCATCTGCCAGCCCGGGTCCGGGGTGGCGGAGACCAGCGAGGCGTTGTCCGGCCGGATGTCCAGGGCCACCTTGCCGCCGGGGACGGGGTAACTGCGCACGGTGGACGTGGCGGTCGGGGCGGCGGCCGCGGTCGTCGTGGCGGTGGTGGGCGCGGGACGGCGTGACGCCGGCGGGGTGCCGGGCGCCGCCGCACTGCGCTGGGCGGTCGACGAGGCCGGCGCGGGCGTCGGGCCGGAGCTCTCCGGCCGGGGCGCGGACGGCTCCTGGGGCGGCGTCGGAACCGGCGCCGACGCGACCGGGGAGCGTGCTCCGCCGGCGGCCGGGGACGGCAGCGGCAGCGCCGTCGGCTGCTCGAACGCGGCGCCGGTCAGCACCGCGTGCACGCCGAACCAGGACAGCGCCACCGCCGCCCCGGTGGCCGCCGCCCAGGCGCCGAGCTGTACCAGTCCGTTCCGCATCGTGCGCACATCCTGCCGTATTCGGGGCCGCCGCAGGTGGGCAGCCCTGCTATTCAGCAGGCAACTTGCACAAAACACCAGGGGACGGAGCGAATCGGTCCGGAGCCGTCCGGCGGCCCCTCCCGGACCCACCCCGAGGTACAGACCACCGCACGCCGATGGCGTACCGTGCAGCCCCATGGCAACAGTGCTCGTGGTCGAGGACGACCCCTTCGTACGCTCCGCCCTCATCCGGCATCTGGCCGACACCGGTCATGCGGTCCGCAGTGTGGGCACGGCACTTGAGGCGTTGCGCGAGGTGGCCCAGGTCGGCTGCGACCTGGTGATCCTCGATCTCGGCCTGCCCGATCTGGACGGCAGCGAGGCGCTCAAGATGATCCGTGGCCTGACCAACGTGCCGGTGATCATCTCCACCGCCCGGGACGACGAGGCCGAGATCGTCCGGCTGCTCAACGACGGTGCCGACGACTACCTGGTGAAACCTTTCTCCGGGGAACACCTCAGCGCCCGGATGGCCGCCGTACTGCGCCGCCTCGGCGGCGGGACGGCCCCGGTCACCCAGGTGCTCCGGGTCGGCGGGCTCGCCATCGACCTCCAGCGCCGCGAGGCCACCCTGGACGGCCGGGCGCTCGACCTGACCCGCCGCGAGTTCGACCTGCTGGCCTTCCTCGCCGCCCGCCCCGGCGTGGTCGTGCCGCGCAAGGAGATCCTGGCCGAGGTGTGGCGCCAGACCTACGGCGGCGACCAGACCATCGACGTCCACCTCTCCTGGCTGCGCCGCAAGCTCGGCGAGACCGCCTCCAACCCCCGCTACCTGCACACCGTGCGCGGCGTCGGCGTCCGGCTGGAGGCGACCGGGCACCCGGCGGGGCCCGGCCCCGCCCCCACGGAGGGCCGGGCGTGAGGCGGTTCGGGCACTCGTTGCGCTGGGCCCTGATCAAGGCCGCGGTGGCCGGGACCACCATGGTCGCGCTGGCCTTCCTCATCCCGCTCGGGCTGATGGTCCAACAGACCGCGCGGGACCGGGCGTTCACCGCGGCCGAACGGCAGGCGGCGGCGCTCGGCCCGGCCCTCGCCATCACCACCGACCAGGGCGCCATCGCCCGTGCGGTGGCCAGTACCGACGCCGGTGCGCAGGGGCGGATGGCGGTCCATCTGCCGGCCCCGGGCCCGGTGCCGGCCGCGGACTCGCCCTCGCCGCCCTCGGCGCCGCCGAACCCGTTGCCGAACCCGCTGCCGTCCTCTTTGCCCACCGAAGCGACCTCCGCCGGGGCGCCGATGATCGGGCCGGACGGCGGGGCGACCATCGGGGAGGCCCGTGCGCTGGCCGCCGACGTGGGCACCGCCGGCGGTCAGGGCCGCTCGTTCACCGTCGAGGTGCCCGGCGGCTTCGCCCTCCTGCAGCCGGTGGCCGTCGACACCGGCCGGACGGCCGTGGTCGAGGTGTTCGTGGCCGACGGCGACCTCACCCGCGGGGTCTCCACCGCCTGGCTGGTGCTGTCCGCGGTCGCGCTCGCCCTGGTCGCCATCTCGGTGCTGGTGGCCGACCGGATGGGCACCCGGATCGTCGGCTCGGCCCGCCGACTGGCCGCTGCGGCCCGCTCGCTCGGCGGCGGCAACCTCGCCGTCCGGGTGCCCGTCGACGACCGGCAGACCGCCGGGAGCCCGGAGGAACTGCGCGAGGCCGCCCACGCGTTCAACACGATGGCCGACCGGGTCGTCCAGTTGCTCGCCGCCGAAAGGGAGTTGGCCGCCGACCTGTCGCACCGGCTGCGCACCCCGCTCACCGTGCTGCGGCTCAACGCCGCCTCGCTGGGCGAGGGCGACGCGGCCGACGCCACCCGGCACGCCGTCTCCCAACTGGAGCGCGAGGTCGACCAGATCATCCGTTCGGCCCGGCGGGCGCCCGAGGACGCGCCCGCCGTCACCGTCGGCTGCGACGCCGCCGAGGTGATCCGGGAGCGGGTCGGCTTCTGGTCCGCGCTCGCCGAGGACGAGGGGCGCCGCTGGCAGCTGGCCGGTGCCGACCAACCCGCCGGCGTGTCCGTCCAGCGCGGCGACCTCGCCGCCGCCGTCGACGCCCTGCTCGGCAACGTCTTCCGCCACACCGCCGTCGGCACCGCGTTCTCGGTCGACGTGCTCGCCACCGACAGCTCGGTGATCGTGCTGGTCGGCGACGCCGGACCGGGCTTCACCGACCCCGAGGCCGCCCTGGAGCGCGGGCAGGGCGACGGCGGCGAGGGCTCCACCGGCCTCGGCCTGGACATCGCCCGCAAGCTCGCCGAGGTCACCGGCGGCGACCTCGCGCTCGGTCGCTCCGCAGGGCTCGGCGGCGCCGAGATCCGGCTGCGGCTGCAGGCCCGCCCCGACGGCGCCCCCGCCCGCGCCAGCCGCCGGCGCAGCCGCGGCACGCTGTTCCAGCGCTGAGCGGTCCCCGGCGCCGGGCGGCCCCGCGCACCGGTGTCGCGCACCGGTGTCACCCCTCTTCCTTAAGCGGGCCCTAAGAGAGCTGTACCCCTCGCTCAGCAGGCCCGTTCCGGCCCTCCCGCCCCACTAGCGTCATCCGCGCCGGTCACCCGACCGAGCCGGGGCACGCCGCCCGCGACGGGTCCATCCACCCGCGCCCGGCCACCGCGACCCCGTCCGGCCCAGCCGTCCCCCGCGCCCTCCGGGCGGGAGGCGCCCCCCTACGGAGGTACGCCCATGACGACCCAGCCCGAACGCCGCCGGGGCCGCCGCCGACGCAGCCGCAAGGGAGTCGTCCTCGCCTCCTCGGCCGTCGCCGCCGCGCTGGTCGCGGGCGCGGTCGTGGCCCTCGCCTCCTCGGCCAGCGCCGCCTCGCTCGGCGCCGTCTACACCCGCACCAGCGCCTGGGACGCCGGCTACACCGGCCAGTACCTGGTCACCAACCCGGCCGGCAGCGCGATCGAGGACTGGACGCTGTCCTTCGACCTGCCGGCCGGAGCGAAGATCGACTCGCTCTGGAACGCCACCTTCAGCGCCGACGGGCAGCACGTCACCGTCAAGCCCGAGGCCTGGAGCAAGCGGCTGGAGCCCGGCCGGAGCCTGGTGGTCGGCTTCGTCGCCCAGGGCGCCGGCGCCGCGCAGGCGGAGCCCGGCAACTGCCTGATCAACAACGCCTCCTGCAAGGCCGGCGACACCGTGCCGACCCCCTCGGGCCGCCCGACTGGCACCCCCGGCACCTCGCCGACCCCGACCGGCTCGCCCGTCGTGACGCCCACCGCGACGGCCACCGCCACCGCCCGGCCCACCACCGCGTCCCCGAGCCCCACCGCCACGGCCAGGCCGACCACCCCGGCGCCGACCACCAGCGCCACCCCCGCGCCCACCGCCACCGCGACCGGCACGCCCGCCCCGGCCACCGGTGCCGGCTTCGCGCCGTACGTGGACACCTCGCTGTACCCGCCGTACGACCTGGTCGCCACCGCGAAGGCCACCGGCGTGAAGGACTTCACCCTCGCCTTCGTGGTCTCCGGCGGCGGCTGCACCCCGAAGTGGGGCGGCGTCAGCGAGCTGTCCGCCGACGCGGTGGCCGCCCAGATCGGCGCGCTGCGGGCGATCGGCGGCGACGTCCGGGTCTCCTTCGGCGGCGCCAACGGCAGCGAGCTGGCCCTCGCCTGCGCCACCACGGCCGACCTGACCGCCGTGTACCAGAAGACCGTCGACGCCTTCGGGCTGACCAAGGTCGACTTCGACGTCGAGGGCGGCGCGATCGCCAACACCGCCGCCAACACCCGCCGTGCCCAGGCCGTCGCCCAGCTGCAGAAGAACGCGGCCGCCAAGGGCAAGGCCCTGGACGTCTCCTTCACCCTCCCCGCGCTGCCCTCCGGCCTGACCCAGGAGGGCGTCGACCTGGTGGCCGACGCCAAGCGCAACGGCGTCGCGATCGGCGCGGTCAACATCATGGCGATGGACTTCGGGGACGGCGTCGCCCCGAACCCGCAGGGACAGATGGGCAAGTACGCCATCGCCGCGGCCACCGCCACCCAGGCCCAGGTCAAGAGCGTGCTCGGGCTGGACGACGCGGCCGCCTGGCGCAAGGTCGCGGTCACCCCGATGATCGGGGTCAACGACGTGGCCAGCGAGGTCTTCACGGTCGCCGACGCCAAGCAGCTCGCCGAGTTCGCCGGGACCAAGCACCTGGCCTGGCTGGCGATGTGGTCCGGCACCCGCGACAAGGCGTGCGCTGGTGGTGCCAAGGCGTACGCCGACGCGAGCTGCAGCAGCATCGTCCAGCAGCCGCTGGACTTCACCCGGGCCCTCGGCGCCTACGCCGGCTGAGCCCCGCGATCCCTCCCCGGGACCCCGGCCGTCCGTGCTCCGCCCGCAACGGAGTACGGCCGGCCGGGGTGGATTTCCACCCGGGCGGTCACGCTCGGTAGTCGGCTCGACCGGACCCGGTCGCCGGGCATCCGGTATCGTCGCTGGTTGGCCGAACGGCGGACGGAGCGAACAGTGACAGCGGTGCAAGACGAGCGCAGCGTGGTGCCGACGGCACCGGACCCGGCGCCCGGACCCCTGTCGGACCGCCTCAAGGACGCCCTCGGCGCGCCCGTGCGGGCCCTGCGGGAGGCACCGCGCCGCCCGCTGCTGGCCGTCTCCGCCGTGGCGCTGCTGTCCCTGGTGGTCTACGCCGTGGTGCGGCACTTCGTCCACACCTCGATGGTCGACATGATCGTCTACCGGGCGGAGGGCGGCGCCGTCGCCGACGGGACCGACCTCTACGCGCTGCGGGTCACCGAGTGGAACCTGCCCGCCACCTACCCGCCGTTCGCCGCGATGCTGTTCGTGCCGACGACCTGGTTCCCGGTGCCGTTCCTGCGGGTGGCGATCACGCTCGGCAACCTCGGGCTGCTCGCGCTGCTCACCCACCTGTCGTTCAAGCTGGTCGGCTGGCCGCGCCGCGAACTGCGCCCGCTCGGCGTGATCCTGGTCACCGGCGGCGGCGTCTGGCTCGAACCGGTCTTCACCACGCTGCGCTACGGCCAGATCAACCTCGCGCTGGCCTGCCTGATCCTCTGGGACCTCACCCGCCCCGACGGCCGCCGCAGCAAGGGCGTCGCGATCGGCATCGCCGCGGGCATCAAGCTCACCCCCGGCCTCTTCGCCGTCTACCTGCTGCTCACCGGCCGGATCCGGGCCGCCTTCGTGGCCGGCTTCACCTTCCTCGGGACCTTCCTGCTCGGCGCGCTCGTCCTGCCCGACGCCACCTGGGGCTTCTGGACCAAGTACCTGTACGACTCCTCGCGGGTCGGCAAGACCGAGATCGTCGACAACCAGTCGGTACGCGGCGCCGTCGCCCGGCTGCTGCACACCGCCGAGCCCGGGACCGTCGCGACGCTGGCCGGCGCCGTGATCGCGGTGCTCGGCCTCGCCATCGCCGCCTGGGCGGCCTCCAGCTCCCGCTGGCTGCCGCGCGCCGAGGCGTGGGGCGTCTGCTGCGCCGCCGTCACCGCGGTCCTGATCTCGCCGATCAGCTGGACCCACCACTGGATCTGGTGCGTGCCCGTGCTCGCGCTGCTCGCCTGCGAGGCCGCGGTCGAGCAGGCCCGCCCGGCCGCCGTCCGACGACTGCGCTGGCGCGCGGCCTTCGGGGCGACGCTGATCGCCTTCTTCTCGTTCGGGATGTGGGTCGTGCCGCACCACGGCGACCTCGACCTGCACCTGTCGGCGGTCAGCCAGATCCCGGCCTCGGTCTACCCGCTCGTCGGGATCTGCTTCCTGCTGGCCGCGGTGCTACGGATAAGGGCGCGGCGGCGGGCCGCCGGCGCCCCGCTCGTCCCGCTGCCCGGGCAGCGCAGCGGCGGCGGCCGTCCGGGCCCCGCGCACGACCGTCAGCAGGCCCCCGCGGCCCGCTGAGTCGCCGGGGACTCCCGGGCCCACCGGCCCGGGGGCGCTCCGCCCGGGGCCGCCGTGGGCGGGGGTCCCGCGTCCGGGGGTTCCGCGTCCGGGGTTGTCCCGCCCGGGAGTGCCCGGTGCCGGGGCGGCCGGGGTGGGGCGGCGCCGTGCGGCGCGGTCGCTCACGCGAGCAGCTCGGCGAGCGACCCGTCCATGTCCAGCGCGGCCAGTTCGCTGCCCGGCGGCACCAGCCGGTGCGCCCGCTCCAGCCAGGCGGCCACCACCGGCAGCGGGGCCTCCAGCAGGGCGTCCCCGGCGGGCGAACTCAGGGCCATGCAGAGCACGCTGCGCCGGCCCGAGCGGGTCGGCCAGATCCGCACGTCCCCCTGGCCGCACGGCCGGAAGGTGCCCTCCACCAGCAGCTCGCGGGCGAACACCCAGGTGACCGGCGAGCCGGTGTCCAGGTGGAAGGTGATGTGCACCGCGTAGGGGTCGTGGCTGCCGTAGGACAGCCGGGCCGGGACGGGGACGCTGTGCTCGGGGGAGAGCACCAGGTTGAGTTCCAGCTCGTGCTCGACCACGCTCGTCGCGCGCTCCATGATCGGGTTCCTCTCTGACTCCGGTTCGTGCCCGGTTCCGGGCCCTGTGACCTTGGAGAGCGCGGGTCGCGGGCGCTCTTACACATGTTTCCGAGATTTCTTGGCGGAGTTCCCGCGGGCGTGGGCGGGCCGTGGAGACCGTGGGGGGAGCGGGCGCGGGTCCGCTGACGCGCGCCGTCCTCCTTATCCCGGGCGGACCCGGCCTGTCCGGCGATCGCGCAACTTGCCACCTTCGCGCCGCCGAGGTACTACCCTTTGTGACTGCCCCGCGACTGTCCGCCAATGAGGCGGCGTCCTCGCGCGCGCCGACGGGCGAAGCGACCTCCGCCGCCCGAGTCGCCGTCGCGTGGTCCGCCCGCCGGGTGCGCCGCAACGGCCCTGCCAGAAAGAAGACCCCATGACGGACCGGCCCTTCGCCGGCGGCGCGGAGACGGCCGTCGGCCCCACCCCGGGGTACTACCCCGACCCCTCGGTGCCCGGCTTCGTCCGCTACTGGGGCGGTGCCGCGTGGGTGCCGGGCACCAGCCGCCCGGCCCCGGCCGCGGGCGAGGTGCTGCAGCCGCCCCGGTTCGCGGCCCGCCGCGGCGGCGTGGCGGGTGGCGCGGGGGGCGGTGCGGGGGCCGGGCCCGGGGCGGGGGCGCGCTTCGTGCCGCCGCCCGCGTCGCCGGAGGCCCGTCCGCCGTCGTCCGCGGCGCCGTCTTCCGCTGTACCTCCGTCCGTCGCGCCTTCGTCGGTCGTGCCTGCGCGTGCGGTGCCCTCGCCCGCGGTGCCGGCGATCGCCGGGCTGTCCGGGGAGACCGGGCCGGTGTACCTGGACCAGACGGCGGGTGGGGCGTCGTTCAGCGTCGGGCCGCATCTGGCGGCCCATGCGGCGCTGCGTCCGGCGGTGGCGCAACCGGCCGCCGGTGAGGAGGCGGCGCGCGCCGGGGAGATCCGCGACGGCGCCGTCGAGGAGGCCGAGGAGCAGCGTGCGGGCGAGCCGGGGGCCGTCGGCTGGCAGGTCGACCCGCGGGCGCAGCGTGGCCTGATGGAGACCGGCGGTGCGCCGCGCTGGGTCTCCTGGGGCGTGCTGCCGGGGGCGGAGCCCGCCTCCGGCGCGGACGGGCCGGCGGAGGGCGCGGCGCGGCCGTCCGGCGAGCGGGCGGAACCCGTCGCCGAGCCGGTGGCCGGATGTGCTCCCGAGGCGGTGCCGGTGCCCGCGTCGGTGCCTGCGCCTGCCTCGGAGCCGGAGCCGGTGTCGGAGTCGCAGCCGGAGCCCGAGCCCGAGCCGGTGCCGGGGTCGGAGCTGGAAGCCGCGGCCGAGTCGGCCGTCGCGGTGGTGCCCGCCGTCACGGTCCCCCGCACCCTCACCACCTCGTTCGCCGCCCCGGTCGCGGGGCCGGTCGGAGCCCCCGCTCCGGGCGCGCTCGCCGACCGGGCGAAGGCCGGGGCCGCCGCGCCCCGGCCGGCTCGCCGTCGCCCCCCCGCCCCGCTGCCCGCAGGGCTCGGACGTCGGCTGGCCGCCCGGCTGGTGGACACCGCCGTCCTCGCCGTGGTCGCCACCGCGACCGCCATCCCGCTCGGCAACTCCGTGGTGTCCCACGTCCAGCAGAAGCTCGACCAGGCCAGGATGGCCAGCGCGCTGACCCGTCGCCAGGTGGACGTCTGGCTGGTGGACGGGGTGGTGCTGGGCAAGGTGGCCGTCCTGTTCGCCGTCCTCGCCTTCGTCGGGGTGCTCTACGAAGTCCTGCCGACCGCCCGCACCGGGCAGACCTTCGGCAAGCGCCTGGTCCGGATCCGGGTGGTCGACGCGGCCCCGTCGGCCGCCCGGGGCCGGCTGAGCCTCGCCCGGTCGCTGGCCCGCTGGCTGGCCCGGAACGCCTCGGCGGTGCTGCTGCTCGGCCTGGTCTGGCCGCTGTTCGACCGCCCCGCCCGGCGCGGGTGGCACGACCGGATGGCGGGCACCCGGGTGGTCCGGGGCTGACCGCGGTCCGCCGGAGGTTGCTGGGCGAAACGGACTAAATATCCGAAACTTAGCCAATCTGCAATGTTCTACTCGGTGAATGAGCACCCAGAACCCCTCAGGCTCCGAGCCGGAGGGGGGCGGTCAGCCCTCCTTCGACAAGCAGCCCCCGTCCCCGGGTGGCGGCACGCCGGAAGGTGCGCCGTCGGACCCGTCCGGAAACCCGCCGCCGTCCTCGACCCCGCCGCCCGGCAGTCCCTACGGCGACCGGCCCGGCGCGTACGGGGGCGACTACGGGGGCACCCCCGGCGGTTCGCCGTACGGGCAACCGCCGTACGGGCAACCGCCGTACGGGCAGGACCCGTACGGCGGGCCGCCGTCCGACCAGCCGCCGCCCGGATACGGGCCTGCGGGGCACGGCACGCCCGGCGCCGGGCCCGTCCCCGGAATGCCGCCGCTCGGCACCTGGCCGAACCGGATCCTCGCGCAGGTGATCGACTACGTCCTGGTGCAGATCGTGGCGATCATCCTGGTGCTGCCCTTCGCCACGCTCAGCGACCGCTCGGGCGAGGCCGGCGCGTTCTGGCTGGCCTGCGGCCTCTACCTGATCTACGACGGCGTGATGCTCAGCCGGGACGGCCAGACCCTCGGCAAGAAGGCCATGAAGATCAGGGTCGCGATGCTGATCGACGGCAGCACGCCGCCACCAGCCGCCGCCTGGACCAGGGCCGCCGTCTTCATCCTCCCTGCGGTCATCTGCTGCGCGGCGCTCTGGTGGCTGATCGACGGGCTGTTCGGCGTCTTCGACAAGCCGTACCGCCAGTGCCTCCATGACAAGGCCGCGAAGACCGTGGTGGTCTCCACGGTCTGATCCCGTCCGCGCGTCCGGACCGCCCGGTGGTGCCGCCTCAGCGCTGCCGGGCGTACGCGTGCCCGGCCGGGGCCGGGGCATCGGCTTGGAGGGGTGCCGCGCCGGGCGTGGCGGTCGCGCCGGCCGTGGCGGTGGTGCGGCGCTGCGTGGCGGTGGACAGCGACAGCAGCGTCACCAGCGTCCCGAGGGCGAGCGCGAAGCCCACCAGCACGGCGATCTCCAGGACGCCCGTGGCGCCCGAGACGGCCAGCAGCGCCACGGCGGCGGCGACGACGGTGCAGGTGCCGAGGCAGAACTGAGCGGGGGTCGGGCGCGGCATGGCGATCGGTCCTTCGCACGTCGGGGGAACGGGCGGGAAGCGGGGTGGAGCGGTGCCGGTGCTGGAATCCTCTCCACAACTCCTACCCAGTACGGCAGTTCGGTAAGTGCAGCCTAAGCCGCCGGATCCGGGGCACGGGGGGCGCACAGGCTCACTGCGGGGTCGTCCGCCCCACTCGGTACGGTGACCGGGACACATTCCTTGACACCCGACGCCCCAGGGGGAGACCCTCCGTGCCCATCCCCGCCGACTGGCCCGCCACCGAGGCCGAGGCGCTCGCCGAACAGGAACGGCTGCGACCGCTCGTCCAGCCGTACGGCCCCGGCCCGGGGGCCGGCACCGAGGCCGACGACACGCTGATCGCCGGTGTGGACGTCGCCTACGACGACGAACGGGACCTCGTGGTCGCCGCCGCCGTGGTCCTGGACCGCGACACCCTGGCCGTCGTCGACGAGTCGACCGCCGTCGGCCGGATCGCCTTCCCCTACGTACCCGGCCTGCTCGCCTTCCGTGAACTCCCGGCCGTGCTGGACGCCCTGGCCGCCCTCCGCCGCACCCCCGGCACCGTGGTCTGCGACGGCTACGGCCTAGCCCACCCGCGCCGCCTCGGCCTGGCCAGCCACCTCGGCGTGCTCACCGGCCTGCGCACACTCGGCGTCGCCAAGACCCCGTTCGTCTTCGACCACCACGAGCCCGGGGCCGCCCGCGGCGCCTGGACCCCGCTCACCGACCCGGCCACCGGGGAGGAGGTCGGCCGCGCCGTCCGGACCAGAGCCGGCGTCAAACCGGTGTTCGTCTCCGTCGGCCACCGGATCGGCCTGTCCGAGGCGGTCGCCACCACCCTGGCCCTCGCCCCGCACTACCGGCTGCCCGAGACCACCCGCCGCGCCGACTCGCTCTGCCGCCGCGCCCTCACGGCTCGACAGCTTGGAACATCCGTGAACTGACGGTCCGCCAGGACGTCGGCCGCTTCGCCGCGAGCACCGTTCAGCTTGCCCCGCCCATGTGTTAGACATGTGTCTCCCGGAGCTGTGCACGACAGCGCGGGGCGGACGCACGGGGGAGGCGCCGGACGTGTCAACGGGGACCGGATCGACGGGCGGGGCCGGCGGCGGCTACCGCGTCGAAGTCGAGCAACTACGGGCCTTCGCCGCCCAGGTGCGGCTCCTGCTGGCCGAGTTCGAACGCCATGCCGACGGAACCCGCACCCACGGACAGAGCGCCGTCGGCAAGACCTCCTTCGGCACCTTCGCCGAGGCCACCGAACTGCACGGCCGGTACCAGACGATGCGCGACGGCCTGCGCGACGTGCTCAACCAGCTCCAGGAGGCCGTCGACGAGGCCCAGAAGAAGGCCGAACTCACCGCCGCCAACTACCAGGAGCAGGAACACCGCACTGCCGGCAAGCTGAAACTCGGCGACGACGGCTGGTCGGTGGCGGCACCGTCCGCCACCAGCACCGCCGCCTACACCCGCACGGTGGCGCCGCCCCGGCACGACGGCGGGAAGTCCGAACGATGAGCGCCGACCGGGCACAGCCCCGCGGGAACGGAGGCGGCCGCCGATGACGTACACCAACTTCAACGACTACAGCCACGCCGAACTCCGGAAGATGGCCCAGGCCCTCAACCCCGGAGAGGTGATGGCCGCCGGCGACCCCTGGCGCCGCGCCGCCGACACCCTCAAGGCCATCCGCGCCACCCTCACCCGGGCCAGCACCGAGGCCGCCGTCAGCTGGGAGGGCACCACCAGCGACGCCTTCCACACCCGCATGCTCAACCTCGCCGCCACCATCAACAACGCGGCCTCCTACGCCAACGACGCCGCCAACACCCTCAAGGCGATGTCCGAGGCCATTGCCAAGGCCAAGCACGACATGCCCGAGGAACCCAGCGGCTGGGACCAGGTCAAGGACGGCATCGGCGACACCGTCTCGTCCCTCTTCGGCGACGACGACGAGGACAGCAGGACGGCCATCGCCGAACAGCGCAAACTCGAAGCCGCCGCGGTGATGCAGACCCTCGCCATGCACTACCGCGTCGCCACCCCGATGCTGAAGCCACCACCGCCTTACCAGCCGGGATCGAACAAGCGGCGCGGCGACGACTATCAGGACGTCCCGTCGCCTGACGATTCTTCGGGGGCATCGACGATGGGCGCCGTGATGGCCGGCGCGAGCTACACCGGCGTCACGACGACGCCGACCGCCGGCAGTCCCTCGCCGCCTCCTCGTCGCTCCTCCGGCCAGCCTGCGCGGGACCGCCCGGCCGCTGTGACGCCGGTCGTACCGGTCGACTCGGGCATCAAGGGAGGCACCGCGCAGGCCGCGCCGAAGCCTCTGCCTGTCACCACCAACTACGGTCCGGGTACCGGGATCGACGGTACGAAGACCATCCCTGTCACGACATCCGCGACCAGTTTGCCGCTCCCGAGCTCCGGCGGTTCCGGCACCACTCCCACGCCTCAGACAGGGCTCCCGAGCGGGCCGACGAGCAGCGGCTTCGGGAAGCCTCTCACCAGTGGCGGACCGGTCGTGGGAGGACCGGGGGCCCCGGCGGTCGGCCAGGGCAAGCCGGGGGCACCGAACGCGGATGCCTCGGGCCGGGCGAGCGCACCCGGAGAGGCCGCGGCCCGCAAGGGCAAGGCGTTCGGCGCGGGCGAGGTGTTCGAGGGCGGCTTCGGCAGCGGTGGTCGGGCGTCCGGCGGATCCCGTTCGGGCAGCGGCATTCCGGGGCGACCGGGCGGTGTCTTCGGGGAGGGCGGGCGGTCGGGTTCCGGATCCGGCGCTAAGCAGGCCTTCACCGAGGGCGGCTCAGGCATCGGGGCCCGGAGTCGCCTTCGAGGGGAGACGAGTGCCGCCGGTGGCGGGATGGTGCCGGGCATGCCGATCGGTGATGCCCAACGGCGCAAGAAGGACGAGGAGAAGGAGGGGAAGCGCCCCGACTACCTCGTCGAGGACGAGGAGACCTGGGCGTCGGACGAGCCGGCCAACCCGAACGTGGTGGAATGACCCCTGTCCGCAGACGGATGGGCTGATGATCGGTCGTCTCCTGGGCCGGTGGCCCAGGAGACGGCTCACTGAGTGAGGTGGCCAGGCGTGACGAGTGGTCGGGTAGGGCGTGGAGCAGCCGTGCTCGCTGCCGGAGCCCTCGTGTGGGGGGCGGTTCACACGCCGGCGGTGGCGGACCAGATCAGGAGTTCGCAGTGGCCGTTGAGGACCTTCGCCGCCGAGACGAAGGTCTGGCCGGTCAGCCAAGGTGAGGGCGTCATCGTCGCCGTGGTGGATGGTGGTGTCAGCCAGGATCACCAGGATCTCGTCGGCCAGGTGCTGCCCGGCGCCGATTTCGCCGGGGGGAAGTCGGACGGACGGCTGGACAGTGACGGCCATGGAACGGCGATGGCGAGTCTGATCGCGGGCACCGGACACGGGGCGTCAGCGGGGGTCATCGGCCTCGCACCGAAGGCGAAGGTCCTTCCGGTGAAGGTCAGGAGTGTCGACGGCTTGGCGGAGGCCCAGCAATCCGACCTCGCACAGGCCGTCCGATTCGCCGCCGATCGGGGAGTGCAGGTCATCAACATCTCCCTCGGAGGGTATTCAGGGGCCGACTCGCAGACGCGGGACGCGATCGGGTACGCGGTTTCCAAGGACATCGTCGTCGTGGCATCGGCCGGAAACAGCGGCAACAAGTCCTCGGCGGTCGAATACCCGGCGGCCTTCCCGGGAGTAGTGGCCGTGGCGGCAGTCGACGAGCAGAACCGGGTCTGGGAGAAGTCCACATTCGGCCCCGAGACGACGATCGCCGCGCCGGGTGTCGGGATCTACCACGCCTCAATCACCTCTACGTCGAGCTACAACGTCGGCAACGGCACCTCCGACGCCACCGCCTACGTCTCGGCCACCGCCGCGCTGATCAGGTCGAAGTATCCCGGGCTCTCGGCGGGGCAGGTCATCAATCGGATGATCAAGAGTGCGACGGCACCGGGGGACGGCTCGGCGGTGCCGAACGCGCGTTACGGGTACGGGATCGTCGATCCGGCCAAGGCGCTGGAGGCGAATCCCGCGGTGGACGGCGGGCCCAGGGCCAATCCGTTGCTCGGGCGGGCGGAGTCGCAGGGGGCTCCGCCGGATTCCGGGGCGGTGCCCGGCGACGGTGCCTCCGGGCCGCCGATGGCGGCGCCGGTGGCGGGGGCGGGCGGGAACGCGGGGGTCACATACACGCTGCTCGGGGCCGGTGGGCTGCTGGTGCTGGTGGTTGCCGGGGTGGCGGCGGGGTTGGCGGCGCGGGCGCGGAAGCGGCGGCGGGCCGTCGCGGCGAGCCCCTATCCGTACCCGCCGCAGCAGCCGCCGCAGTGGTGAGCCGGGTGTGCGCGGGCGTCGTCCTCAGAGCCGGCGGTGCATGATGTGCAGGCCGACGTAGCCCTTCTGGGGGTGGTGGAAGGCTTCGGGGACGGTGGTGAGGATCTCGAAGCCCAGGGACTCCCAGAGGGCCACCGCCCGGGTGTTGGTCTCCACGACGGCGTTGAACTGCATCGCGCGGTAGCCGTCGGCGCGGGCCTGGTCGAGGACGTGGGCGCCGAGGGCGCGGGCGACGCCCCGGCCGGAGTGGCGGGGGTCGACCATGAAGCCCGCGTTGGCGACGTGGGCGCCGCCGCCGGCCTGGTTGGGGTGGCTCTCGGCGGTGCCCAGGACGGTGCCGTCCTCGTCGACGGCGACGAAGGTGCGGCCGGGGGCGGGTTTGCACCAGAGCGCGCGGGCCCGGTCCTCGGTGGTGTCGCGGTCCCAGCTGTAGGTCTCGCCGGCGGCGACGATCTCGCGGAGGAAGGCCCAGATGGCCGGCCAGTCGGCGGGGGTGGCTTCGCGGATGAGCATGGTGCCCAGCATGGACCCGGGCACCCCCGCCCGACCAGGGGGTTTCGCCGCCCCGACGCCCGGCCGCCCCGCCACCCGGTCGCGACGTCACCCCGTCGTGCGGCCCCGGCTACGCCGCGACGGCGATCTGCTCACGGTGGTGAGCCGGTGCGGCGGCCTCGTCGACCACGGCCACCGCGAGATCGGCCTGGGCGATCCGCTCGCCGAGGACCCGCGGGCCGCCGACCCGGTAGCGGCCGGTGCCGGGCGCGGTGCGGTCGAGGTCGAGGGGCGGGGTGACGACGACCCAGTCCAGCGCGGGGGCGGACGCCCGCAGCCGGTCCAGTGCGCCGGAGTGGCCGAGCGAGAAGGCGCGGTAGGCCTCGGGGAACGCGGGGTCGTCGTGGACGGCGGTGCCGGGCGCGGTCTCCAGCGTGGTGGCGACTCCCACGTGGACCAGGCGGTGGACCCCGGCCGTGGCGAGGCCGGCCACCAGGGCGTCGGTGGCGGCCCGGTAGAACCGGACGGAGGGCACGTCGGGGGTGTACACGGTGCTGACGGCGGCGGTGTGCCCGAGGGCCGCGGCGGCGATGGCGGCCTCGTCGGTGACGTCGCAGCGGACCAGGGCGGCGCCGGTGTCCGCGAGGTCGCGGTGGCGCTCGGGGTCGCGCACGGCGGCGGTGACGGTCAGCCCGCGCCGCCGGGCCTCGGCGACCACGGCGCGCCCGACCTGCCCGCCCGCGCCGAACACGATGACGTCTGTTCCGACCTGCTCGCCGGTGCTGCTCATGGCGGTCTCCGTCCGCTCGCCGGGGGCGCTGTCGCCCGCCGTTGCCGGGACGGTAGACCGGGGGGTGCCGGTTACTTCAACGGTACCGGCGCGGGGCCGGCCGGACGCCGCGTCGGCTACCTTCGGGGCATGACCCGGCCCGTACTCGAACCGCTGCCCCCGGACTTCTTCGACCCGGACTGCCCGGTGCCGACGATCCCGGTGCTGGGCGGCCGGAAGTGGTCCTGGAGGATCATGCGCTGTCTGGAGGGCGGCCCGCGCCGCTTCTCCGAGCTGCGGGTGCCGCTGGTCGGCATCACCTCGAAGGTGCTGGCCGAGTCCTTGCGCGCGATGGAGCAGGACGGCGCGGTGAGCCGCACCGAGTACGACGAGAACCCGCCCCGGGTGGAGTACGCGCTGACGCCGCTCGGCCGCACGCTGCTGGAGCCGATGGACGCGCTCTGCGACTGGAGCCGCCGGAACCTGGCCGGCCTGCTGGAGGCGCGGGAGGCGTACGAGCGGGACGAGGCCGGGCGGAACGGCTGAGCCGGGCGGGACGGCTGAGCGGGGCGGTGCGGCTGAGCGGTGCGGCGCGGCCGTGCGGCGCTGGCAGGATGTCGGCGGTCGCTGGCGGCCGGGCCGCTGGTGGCGGGCCGTTCCCCGCGGCCATCCTGGACGCATGACCAGCCCTGAGAACGCCCCCGCCCCGAAGGCTCCGGCCGCCGCCCCCGGAACCGTCGGCACCCCCGACGCCGTCGTCCCGGACACCAAGGACTGGACCTGGGTCCTGGAGCGGGCCTGCCCGGACTGCGGCCTGGACTCCGGGGCCGTGGCCCGCGAGGCCGTCCCCGGGCTGATCCGGGCCAACGCGGAGGCCTGGGTGGCGGTCCTGTCCGGTGACGGTGAGGCGCTGCGCCGGCGGCCCCGCCCGGAGACCTGGTCGGACCTGGAGTACGCCTGCCACGTGCGGGACGTCTTCCGACTGTTCCACGTCCGGCTGAACCTCATGCTCGACCGGGAGGGCCCGGACTTCCCGAACTGGGACCAGGACGAGACGGCCGTCGCCGAACGCTACGGGGAGCAGCGGCCGGACGCCGTCGCGGCGGATCTGGCCGCGGCGGCGCGGATCCTGGCGGACGCCTTCGAGCGGGTCACGGACGAGCAGTGGCGGCGCACCGGCAACCGCAGCGACGGCGCGCGCTTCACGGTGGAGTCGTTCGCCCGCTACCTGGTCCACGACCCGGTCCACCACCTCTACGACGTGACGGGCGAGCGGGTCTGATCCACCGGTCGCGGGTCCGGGCGCCGGTACGCGGCGCGGCGGCCCGGCGCGAGGGCTCGGCCGGGGTCACCAGCCGGAGGCCTCACGCAGCATGGTGCGGCGGAGTCGGCCGGCCACGCTGGCGGTGTCGGTGCCGATGACATCGGCGATCTCGGGTGCGGCGAGGCCGACCACGTAGTGCAGGATCGCCAGGTCGTCGTCGGCGGCCGGGTGGTCGGGTCCGGGCCGGCGGGTGTGGTCGCCGACCGTGCCGCGCAGGATCTGCCAGGCGTGCGCCGTGGGGTTGGAGCTGCCCAGCAACTCCCGCCAGTGGACGGCGATTTCGGCGAAGGCCTGTTGGACCGCGCCGGCCGCCTCGGTCTGGTCCGGCAGCCATACCCGGGCGTAGCTGAGGTACCGCGGTCGGTGCAGTTCGCAGAAGGCCGCGAACTCCAGCGGTACGGCAGGCGGTTCGTCGAGCCCCGGGGGAGGCTCGGCGGTGCTGTCATGACGGTTGGTCATCTCGGCTTCTCGGCAAGTGAGATGGGCTTCTGACGGTCGATCATCTGTGCTCACTCTACGGTAGGCGCTCGGTGCGCTGGGTGACCAATCGGATTGAATGCCCGGAACGCACCGCCGCTCGGCCGGTTCCGGCGGTGGCCGGATGCGGGCGAGCGGACGGCAAGGTGGTGCGGGGCCGGTGGTGGAGTGGGGCGCAGTGGTGCGGCAGGCGCGGATCTGAGTGCGTCGTGGCCGGTCAGAGGGGTGGGGCGAGGGAGTCGCGGGGCGGTTGATGAGCCACCGTAGGCGGTTCGGCGGCTCACGTCCACGCCATCGGCGTGAAGCCGCACGCGCGCAACCGGTCGCGCGCGTGGCGGGCCTGGGCAGGTGTTCGGACGGTCCCCGGGGCGGGTCGGCGAAGGGGTGGTGCGCTCGCGCCGCCGGGGGGCGGTGCCGGGTGGGAGCCGGCCGGCCGGGGAGGGGTCGCGCGGGGCCGGATGAGGCCTGACGGAGTCCCCGGTGCAGCCCTGTGGGGCTGTGCGTGCTGGGCGGGGCTGTGCGGAGACGGTGGGGACGGGTGGGCCGGGACCGGGGTCGGGTCGAAGCGGTGCGGTCGAGGCGGCGGGGCGGGCGGTCCGGCCCCCTCCGGCCGCCCTGTCCGTGTCGGTGGCGCTCCGGCGCCCGGCGCGCGGGCGCGTGACGCGGGTCGCTCGTCCGAGCGAACGTCAGCCGGTGCGCCCGGCCTCGGAAGTGGTGATCCGGCCGTCCGCCGCGGCGGCCCGTCCGAGCTGGGCGGGAAACGCCTCGACGGCCCGCCGCCGGGCCAGTTCGGCCGCCGCCGCGGCGGCTCCGGCGGCGCTCGCGCTGGCGGCCGGGTCCGGCCCGGTGGGGTCGTCGGTCCGTCGTTCGCGGCCGACCGCGATGCGGGCGGCCTGGTCCTCGGCCGCCTGTCTCGCGGCCAGGTAGGCCTGGACGGCGGCCATCCCGTAGACGGGCTGGATCAGCTGGTGGCCCTTGAAGAAGGGCCTGGCCGGGGCGAATCCGGCGGCGACCACCAGGTCGCGGATCTCGGCTATCTCCGCCTCGCTGCGGGCGGTGAAGCGAACCTCCCAGCCCTTCTTGTACGTATGGCCCTGTTCGCCGCTGCGGCGGGCCGGGTCCGGCCGGCGGACGTATCCGGGCAGGCGGCCAAGGCGGAGCTGGGCCGCGCGGAGGCCGGCGGTCTCGTCACGTGACATGCACCAAGAGTAGGCAATCCGGGGAGTGGGAGTGACGTCCGGACGCGCTTCATCGTATGCCCTTGGTCACGCACGGTCAGACACCCTGGTGGTCGATCGGCATCGATCAATGATGACAAGTATATGAACGCCTATTACGCCGAATGAGTGAGGGTATGAGGACTTTAGTGCGGGCTGGTCCCGGTTTCGCGACGGTTGGGTAACAGTGCGTCAGGTGGCCGATGGTCGGTGCGGGCGGTTGGGGATGGTGTCGGCATGAGCTACCGGATCCCCTCGCCGCCGCCCTCCCTGGAGGAACTGGCGAAGCGTCAGCAGAACGTCATCACCGCCAGCCAGCTGCGCGCCCGGGGCGTGCCGGCCCGGGTGGTCACCGAGCACTGCCGCCGCGGCGGCCCCTGGCAGCGGCTGCTGCCCAGGGTCTACCTCCTGCAGTCCGCCGAGCCGACCCCGGAGCAGCGGATGTGGGCGGCCCTGCTCTACGCCGCGCAGAACGGGCGCGAGGAGGGCCGCCGGGAGGGCGCGGTGATCACCGGGACGGCCGCGCTGGCGCTCTACGGCTTCGCTGCCGTGCCCCGGCTGCCCGCCGTCACCGGGGTGGACGTCCTGGTGCCCCGCCAGCGCCGTCTGAAGGACGCCGGCGGGGTGCGGATCCGGCGCACCGAGCGGGAGTTGGTCGCCAGCTCGGTGCACGGCCTGGCCTGCGCGCCGGTCGCCCGGGCGGTCGCCGACGCGCTGCGCGAGTGGACGGCGGACGGCGCCGCGCCGGCGTTCGGCGAGGGCGTCGCGCTGCCGGTCCGCGCGGTGCTGCGGGAGGCCGTGGCGCGCCCCGGCATCCGCTGCACCGTCCGGGAGTTGGTCGCCGAGCTGACCGAGTCCGGGCTGGCCGCCGACCTGCGGGTGCGGGCCGCGCTGGACGAGCTGCTGGCCGCCGAGCGGGAGGCGGTGCTGGAACGGGTCGGCGCCCTGCTGGACGAGTGGCTGCTGCCCGCCCCGCTGACCGGTCCCGAGCTGCGGATGCGCGGCGGCACCTACATCGCCGTCCCGGACCTCTACTGGCCGCGGTCGGGGGTGGCGGTGGAGGTCGACTCCGAGCTGCGCTGCGTCAGCGAGGGGGAGGCCGCCTGGGTGCGTGCCGGCCAGCACCGGATGGAGTACCTCGGGGTCCGGGTGGTCTACCTCTCCGGTGCGCGGCTGGCCGACGAGCCGGAGGCCGTCGGCGCCGAGCTGCGCGAGGCCTTCCGGCAGGGCGGCACCGACGTGGTGGAGCTGCTGGTCACCGAGCGGTGAGCCGGCGCCGCTCCGGGGCTCAGCCCCGAACCGTCGGCGTCCCGACCAGTTCGACGCCGGCCGCCCGCAGCTCCTCCAGCGCGGCGGCGGTGGTCCGCGGCGACACGCCGGCCGTGAGGTCGAGCAGGATCCGGGTCGCGAAGCCCGCCCGGACGGCGTCCAGCGCGGTGGCCTTGACGCAGTGGTCGGTGGCGAGCCCGACCACGTCGACCTCGCTGACCTGACGCTCGCGCAGCCACTCGATCGGGCCGCGGTTGTTCTCGTCGACGCCCTCGAATCCGCTGTACGCCGCCGCGTAGGCGCCCTTGTCGAAGACCGCCTCGATCGCGCCGGAGGTGACGGAGGGCGCGAAGTTGGGGTGGAAGCCGACGCCCTCGGTGCCCGCCACGCAGTGCACCGGCCAGCTGTTGACGTAGTCCGGGTGGTCGGAGAAGTGGTCGCCCGGATCGATGTGGTTGTCGCGGGTCGCGAGGACGTGCTGGTAGCCGGCGGGGGACTCGGCGATCAGGTCGGTGATCGCGGCGGCCACCTCGGCCCCGCCGGCGACGGCCAGGCTGCCGCCCTCGCAGAAGTCGTTCTGCACGTCGACGACGATCAGTGCCCGGTGCATGGCTTGCATCCTCGGTGGTGTGGTGGGGGCGGTGCGCTGGTTCTCCGCGCTTCCGGTGGAACTCTACGGTCGACTGTAGGCAGTGGCACCCGGTGGCGGAAGGCCCGGGGAGCGCCCGGGCCCTCCGCCGCCGGTCGTGCGGCCCGCGCCGACCGGCGGTCAGACGATCAGTTCGGTCGGCAGCACCGGGTCGCCCTTGGACAACTGGGTCGCCGACAGCGGCAGCCCGGCCAGGGCCCGGACGAGCCGCTCGCGGGCCGCGCCGAGCGGCTCCCGGCCGACCACCTCGCCGGCCCGCACCAGCGGTACCTGAAGGAGGTGCGGTTCCAGCTCGGCCGGGATCGGCCCGGTGCCGACCACCTCGGCCTCGGCGACGCCGTCCTGGTCGGGGCGGCGGGCCGCCCACTTGCGGCCGCCGACACTGCTCTTGGCGCCCGCCGAGCGCTTGGCGACCGGCAGCAGCGGTCCGTCCGGCACCTGGGCGCGGGCGACCAGCTTGTAGACCATCGCGCAGGTCGGGTGGCCGCTGCCGGTGACCAGGCTGGTGCCGACGCCGTAGCCGTCGACCGGGGCGGCGGCCAGCGCGGCGATCGCGTACTCGTCCAGGTCGGAGGTGACGATGATCCGGGTCTTCTCGGCGCCGAGCTCGTCCAGCTGACGGCGGACCCGGTGGGCCAGCAGGGTGAGGTCACCGGAGTCGATCCGCACCGCGCCGAGCTCGGGGCCGGCCACCTCGACGGCGGTGCGCACGGCCTCGCGCAGGTCGAAGGTGTCGACCAGCAGGGTGGTGCCCCGGCCCATCGAGGCGATCTGCGCCCGGAACGCGCCCCGCTCGTCGTCGTGCACCAGGGTGAAGGCGTGGGCGGCGGTGCCGGTGGTCGGGATGTCGTAGGTGAAGCCGGCCTCCAGGTCGGAGGTGGCCGCGAAGCCGGCCACGTACGCGGCGCGGGCGGCGGCCACGGCGGCCTGCTCGTGGGCGCGCCGGGCGCCCATCTCGATGCACGGGCGGCCGCCGGCGGCCGCGGTCATCCGGGCGGCGGCGGCCGCGATCGCCGAGTCGTGATTGAGGATCGAGAGGATCACCGTCTCCAGGATCACCGCCTCGGCGAAGCTGCCCTCGACGGTGAGCAGCGGCGAACCGGGGAAGTAGACCTCGCCCTCCGGGTAGCCGTGGATGTCGCCGGTGAACCGGTAGTCGGCCAGGAAGCGCAGGGTGTCCTCCTCGACCACGCCCTGGCCGGCCAGCCAGTCGAGCTGCGCGCTGGTGAAGCGGAAGTTCTCGACGGCGTCGAGCACCCGCCCGGTGCCGGCCATCACGCCGTAGCGGCGGCCGGCCGGCAGGCGGCGGGTGAACACCTCGAAGACGGAGCGGCGGTGCGCGGCTCCGCTGCGCAGGGCGGCCTGCAACATGGTGAGCTCGTAGCGGTCGGTGAGGAGCGCGGTCGAACCGGCCGCGCGCACTGAAGTGGCGTCCATGGGGATGATGCTACTACCACTTAGCGTCAGATTGACGATTTCTCGTCGGGGGTCTTCGCGGACCCCGGGCCGGAATCGCCCGGAGGTTCCCCGGATGGCAGCATGGGGGCTGAAGGGGTATGTGCGGGAAGAACGGCGAGGAGGACCCAGCGGTGAGTGTCGCGCCCGTGGAGATCGAGCGCCCGGAGGTCGAAGGCCTGCCGGTGGCGGAGCCGGACACGCCCTGGGTGACCATCGTGCACAACGACCCGGTCAACCTGATGAGCTACGTCCAGTACGTGTTCCAGGCCTACTTCGGCTACCCGAAGGACAAGGCCCGGAAGCTGATGATGGAGGTGCACAGCAAGGGCCGGGCGGTGGTCTCCAGCGGGTCCCGCGAGGAGATGGAACGCGACGTGCAGGCGATGCACGGCTACGGACTGTGGGCCACGCTGCAGCACGACTGACCCGCGGACCGCGTCCCCGCACCCCACCGAAGACGACGAAGACGGGCTGACCGATACAGATGGCTGGGTTGTTCGAGAGTGCCGGCGGCGGGAGCGCGGCGATCGCGCTGGACGAGCTGGAGGCCTCCATCCTGCGCTCGCTGGAGGTGCAGATGCTGGAGCTGATCGGACCGGGCCCGGGCGGGGACTCCGACGACCCGCTCGCCGCGCTGTTCGCCGACGGGCCGACCGAGGCCCCCGCCGACCCGGCGCTGGCCCGGCTCTTCCCCGACGCCTACGGCGACCCGGAGAAGCCGGACGACGCCGAGGCCAGGGAAGCCGCCCGGGAGTTCCGCCGCTACACCGAGCTGGACCTGCGGGCCCGCAAGCGCGAGGACGCGCTGCAGGTGGTCCGCGCGCTGGACGGTCTCGGCGGCGAGGGCGGCGTGCTCAAGCTGGCCGCCGCCGACTGCCTGCGCTGGCTGGGCGCGCTCAACGACCTGCGGCTCACCCTGGGGGTGCGGCTGGAGGTCGAGGAGGAGGACGAGCAGGGCCTGTACGACCTGCCGGACAGCGACGAGCGCAAGCCGCTGGTGATGGCCTACCTGTGGCTGGGGGCGCTGCAGGAGTCGCTGCTGGAGGCGATCGCGGACTGATCCCGCCCCGCCGCCGGGCCGCCGTGACCCCCCGTCCGCATGCTGGACGGGGGGTCACGGCTTTTCCGCTCAAAACGGGCGGAATCATATGACGACATGCTCAAATATCGCTCAGATGAACACCGCTATCCGGAACCTGCGTGGTACGACTGCTCCACCCCACGAGACCCACCCAGGACGGTGCACCATGGCCGAACAGATCTACGACGAGGTCGTCGACTCCAAACCGGACGAGGAGGGCTACGAGCGGGGTCTGGGCAGTCGCCAGATCCAGATGATCGCCATCGGCGGCGCCATCGGCACCGGGCTCTTCCTCGGCGCCGGCACCGCGATCTCCAAGTCCGGACCGAGCCTGATCCTCTCCTACGCCGTGGCCGGCGTGGTGATCTTCGTGATCATGCGGGCCCTCGGCGAGCTGCTCACCTACCGCCCGGTCGCCGGCAGCTTCGCCGAGTACGCCCGGGAGTTCCTCGGCCCCTTCGCCGGCTTCGTGACCGGCTGGACGTACTGGCTGTTCTGGGTGGTCACCGGCATGGCCGAGACCACCGCCGCCGCCGTCTACGTGAAGTTCTGGGCGCCCGGCATCCCGCAGTGGCTCAGCGCCCTCACCTTCCTGGTCATCCTCTACGGGGCCAACCTGATCTCGGTGAAGCTGTTCGGCGAGATCGAGTTCTGGTTCTCGATGGTCAAGGTCACCGCCATCATCGGCATGATCCTGATCGGCATCGGCGTGCTGACCCTCGGCTTCAGCGACGCCGGTGACACCGCGTCGATCACCCACCTCTGGGACAACGGCGGCTTCTTCCCCAAGGGGATCGGCGCCACCGTGATGACCCTGCAGATCGTCATGTTCGCCTACCTCGGCGTCGAGCTCGTCGGCGTCACCGCCGGCGAGAGCGAGAACCCGCAGAAGACCCTGCCGCGCGCCATCAACACGCTGCCCTGGCGGATCGCGCTCTTCTACATCGGCGCCCTGGTGATCATCCTGTCGCTGGTGCCGTGGACCGAATTCCAGCCCGGCGTCAGCCCGTTCGTCGCCGCCTTCGGCAAGATCGGCATCCCCGCCGCGGCCGGCATCATCAACTTCGTGGTGCTCACCGCGGCACTCTCCTCCTGCAACTCCGGCATGTACTCCACCGGCCGGATGCTGCGCGACCTCGCCCTGCGCGGCCAGGCCCCCGGCCGGCTCACCAAGCTCAACTCCCACCGCAGCCCCGCCGTCGCGATCACCCTCTCCTCGCTGCTGATGGGCGCCGGCGTGGTGCTCAACTACCTCGTCCCGGCCAAGGCGTTCGAGTACATCACCTCGGTGGCCACCGTCTGCGGACTCTGGACCTGGGCGGTCATCCTGGTCTCCCAGATCCGCTACCGGAAGGCCTGGAAGGGCGGCCACCTGCCGCCCCCCGGCTTCAAGGCGCCCGGCGGCCTCTGGAGCAGCTGGGCCGCCCTCGGCTTCCTCGCCCTGGTGATCGTCCTGATCGCCCTCGACAAGGACAACCGCATCTCGCTGTACGTCTTCCCCGGCTGGGCCGTCCTGCTCGTGGTCGGCTACCAGGTGCTCAAGCGCCGCCGCCCGCAGGCCGTCCACGCCGTCGCCCACGACCACCTGCACGCCCGCAACGGCAACGGCGGCGGCCACTGAGCCGCCCGCCGTCCGCCTCCCGGACCGGCGCCGACCACGCCCCGGACGCCCCGGCGGACACCCGCCGGGGCGTGGCTATCCTGACCGCATGCTGACCATCACCCGAGAACTGCGCGACGCCATCGTCGCCCACGCCCGCGCCGACCACCCGGACGAGGCCTGTGGCGTGGTCGCCGGACCGGCCGGCAGCGGACGGCCCGAGCGGTTCGTCCCGATGCTCAACGCCGCCCGGTCGCCCACCTTCTACGAGTTCGACTCGGGCGACCTGCTGAAGCTCTACCGCGAGATGGACGACCGGGACGAGGAGCCCGTGATCGTCTACCACTCGCACACCGCCACCGAGGCCTACCCCTCGCGCACCGACGTGAGCTACGCCTCCGAGCCGTTCGCCCACTACGTCCTGGTCTCCACCGCCGACGGCAACGGCCCGGACGACCCGTACCAGTTCCGATCGTTCCGCATCGTGGACGGCGCGATCACGGAGGAAGACGTCCAGGTCGTCGAGGCCTACCAGCCCTGACCGGCACCCCCCTGGGCGCGGCCCGCCGACCGTCCGAGCGACGGCGGCGGGCCCTGCCGTCTCAACCAAAGAAACGGAAACATCCGGATTCCGAGACAGGCATGTCGGAGCGAGCCCGGGAATCTATACGATGAGCCCATGCGTTCCGTCGATGTGAGCACTCAGGCCCCGGGCACCCGCCTCGTGGCGCGCCTGCACGTCGACCTGTGCCGGCTCGCCAGCGCGATCTGTCCCGGCACGCCGGCGCGCTCGCGCTGAGCCGCCCGCCCAGGCCCGCCGCACGCCCTGCGCACCGGGCCGGACCCGACCTGCCGCGCCCGCTGCGGCCCACCCACCTCACGACTCGCACAGGAGCGCACCCATGGCCATCGAGGTCCGCATCCCGACCATCCTCCGCACCTACACCGACGGCGCCAAGGCCGTCGAGGGCACCGGCAGCAACCTCGGGGAACTCTTCCAGGACCTCGACGCCCGCCACCCGGGCATCGCCGCCCGCCTGCTGGACGGCGGCGAGCTGCGCCGCTTCGTCAACGTCTACCTCAACGACGAGGACGTCCGCTTCCTGGAGGGCATCTCCACCGCCCTCGCCGACGGCGACAGCGTCACCATCCTGCCCGCCGTGGCCGGCGGCGCCCGCTGACCTCCGGCCCTCCCGCCCGCCGGCCGCGCGGGCGGGAGGACCGCCGCACCCGACCCTCACCGCCGTTGCCGGAGGCACCCCTTGCGTTACGACAGCCCGCTCGAAGCCGTCGGCAACACCCCGCTCGTCCGCCTGCCCCGACTCTCCGCCGCCGTCCCCGGCAACACCGACGGCCTGGTGACCCTCTGGGCCAAGCTGGAGGACCGCAACCCCACCGGCTCCATCAAGGACCGCCCCGCGCTGCACATGATCGAGCGCGCCGAGGCCGCCGGGCTGCTCACCCCCGGGTGCACCATCCTGGAGCCCACCAGCGGCAACACCGGCATCTCGCTCGCCATGGCCGCCAAGCTCAAGGGCTACCGGATGGTCTGCGTGATGCCGGAGAACACCAGCGAGGAGCGCCGCGAACTGCTGCGCATGTGGGGCGCGGAGATCATCCCCTCACCGGCCGCCGGCGGCTCCAACACCGCGGTGCGGATCGCCAAGGAGATCGCCGCCGAGCACCCCGACTGGGTGATGCTCTACCAGTACGGCAACCCCGACAACGCCGGCGCCCACTACGCCACCACCGGCCCCGAGATCCTCGCGGACCTGCCCTCCGTCACCCACTTCGTGGCCGGCCTGGGCACCACCGGCACCCTGATGGGCGTCGGCCGGTTCCTGCGCGAGAAGGTGCCCGGGGTGCGGATCGTCGCCGCCGAGCCCCGCTACGACGACCTGGTCTACGGCCTGCGCAACCTCGACGAGGGCTTCGTCCCCGAGCTGTACGACGCCGAGGTGCTCACCACCCGCTTCTCGGTCGGCTCCGCCGACGCCGTCCGCCGCACCCGTGAACTCCTCCAGCAGGAGGGCATCTTCGCGGGCGTCTCCACCGGCGCCATCCTGCACGCCGCGATCGGCGTCGGCCGCAAGGCCGCCACCGCCGCGGAGCGCGCCGACATCGTCTTCGTCGTCGCGGACGGCGGCTGGAAGTACCTCTCCACCGGCATCTACACCGCCGAGTCGACCGAGGCCGCGGTCGAGGCCCTGCAGGGCCAGCTCTGGGCCTGACGAAGGCTCCGGGCCCGTCCCTGCGGCCCGGCCCGGCCGGACGCCCCTAGCCCGAGACCGCCTGCCGGGCCCGGGCCCAGATCCGCCCGTCGACCACACCCGCCCGGCGGCGGAAGGCCGAGAGCGGCACCTCGCGCAGCTCGTCGGTCTCCAGCCAGCTGGTCCGCCCCTGGCGGTCGCCCACCGAGCCGGGCGGCAGCGCCAGCACGCCCGGCCGCTCCGCGTGGTGCTTGCTGGTGATCTTCGCGACGGTCGCGGTCCGGCCGCCGACCCGCAGCACCAGGCAGGGGCGGTCCTTCGCCCCCGAGCCGTCCTCGAACGGCACCTCCGCCCACCAGATCTCCTGCGGCGCCGGGCCCGGGCGCCCCTTCGCCGGGCGCGGCCGCGGCGCCGGCCGGGTCGGCGCGGGCCCGCCGCGCGCCCGCCGCACCAGCACCGACACGACAACGGCCAGCAGCGCGGCACCCGCCACGGCCAGCAGCACCCAGAAGCCAGTCATCCGCCAGACCGTACCCGGCACCCGGCCGGCCCCACCACCACGACGGCTGTGACAGTCGGGCATTTATCCGTTCCCTGCTCCCGGTTCGTCACGGAATGACCACGGAGTCCGTTGTGCGCCGGATGCCGCTCCCGGGGCCCGGAAAGCTGATCACGCACGTCCCCCCTGCACCCCGAGGTGACCCGTGAGCCGCAGCACCGACCTGTGGTCGTACGCCGAGATCGCCCGCCACATCAACGTCCAGCCGGAGACCGTCCGCAACTACCGCCGGCACGGCCTGCTCCCCGACCCCGATGCCGTCGACGGCAACGGACACCCCCGCTGGCACCCCGACACGATCAAGGCCTGGGCCCGCCGGCGCCCCGGCCACCGCTGAACCACCGCACCGAGCCGCCCCCGGCGTTCTGGTGATTCCAGCCACAGCCCGGCACGGAGACGGGGGCAAAGTGCCCCTCCGCCCTTACTCTCGACACGCGAACGCAGTGCTACCCGCCGGTTCACCGGCCGGTACTGCCATTGACCAGCAGCAGCCGAAACGTGTCGGGGCGGAGGGGCTCGGATGAAACTGACCGTGGTGGGGTGCTCGGGGAGCTTCCCGTCCGCCGACTCGCCGTGCTCCAGCTACCTCGTGGAGGCCGACGGCTACCGCGTCGTACTCGACCTCGGCAACGGCGCGCTCGGCGCCCTGCAGAAGTACGTCAGCCTCTACGAGGTCGACGCCGTCCTGCTCAGCCACCTGCACGCCGACCACTGCGTCGACCTCTGCGCCTACTGGGTCGCCCGCAACTACCGGGCCGAGGGCTGCCCCGACCCGTTGCCCGTCTACGGCCCGGCCGGCACCGCCGAGCGGATGGCCCGCGCCTACGACATGCCCGAGAACCCCGGCATGAAGGGGGTCTTCGACTTCCGGACCCTCACCCCCGGCGCCTTCGACCTCGGCCCGTTCCGGATCGAGGTCGCCCAGGTCAACCACCCCGTCGACGCGTTCGCCTTCCGGCTCGAACACGCCGGCCGCGCCCTCGTCTACTCCGGCGACACCGGCGAGAGCGCCGCGCTCGTCGAACTCGCCCGCGACAGCGACCTCTTCCTCTGCGAAGCCGCCTACATCGACGGCCGCGACACCTACCGGGCCGTCCACCTCAACGGCCGCGAGGCCGGCGAACACGCCACCGCCGCCCGCGCCCGCCGGCTCGTCCTCACCCACATCCCGCCGTGGACCGACGCCGAACACAACCGCCGGGACGCCGCCGCCGCCTTCGCCGGACCGGTCGACATCGCGAGAGCCGGCGCCGTCTACGACCTCTGAACGCTCACCCCACCGGCGTCAGCCAGCGCCGGTAGCGCGGGTCCTCGCCGGAGACCGCCGCCGCGTACGCCTCGCGCAGCCGCTCCGTGACCGGGCCGGGGGAGGACGGCAGCTCGCGGTCGTCCAGTGACCGCACCGGCACCACCCCGGCCGCCGTCCCGCACAGGAACACCTCGTCCGCCGCGTACAGGTCCGAGCGCAGCAGACCCTCCACCCGCACCGGCACCCCCAGACCGGCGGCCAGCTCCAGCACGGTGTCCTGGGTGATCCCCTCCAACGCGCCCGCGCTCGACGGCGGCGTCCGCAGCACCCCGTCACGCACCAGGAACACGTTCTCGCCGGTGCACTCGCTCACCGAACCGTCCGACCCCAGCAGCAGCGCCTCGTCGTACCCCGCGTCGCTCGCCTCCCGGCGGGCCAGCACCGAGTTCAGATACGGCCCGGTCGCCTTCGCCGCGGGCGGCACCGCGTTCGGGTCGTTCCGCCGCCAACTGCTCGTCTTGACCCTGATCCCACCACCGCCGTCCGGCAGTTGGGACTGCCACTGCCAACTCGCGATCGCCGTGGTGGTGGGCGAGAAGCGCATGTCCAGGCCCATCGAGCCGTACCCCAGGAACGCGAAGTGCCGCAGATAGCACGACCGGTGGCCGTTCGCCCGGACCAGCTCCACCGTCGCCTTGGTCAAATCCTCCACACTGTAGGGGAGTTCCATCCGCAGCATCCGCGCACTGCGGTCCAGCCGGCGCAGGTGCTCGGGCAGCCGGAACACCGCCGGACCGTCCGCCGTCTCGAACACCCGGGTGCCCTCCAGCACCCCCGTGCCGTAGTGCAGGCCGTGCGTCAGCACATGCGTCCGCGCCTGCTGCCAGGGCACCAGCGCGCCGTCCATCCAGATCGTCGAAGCCTCGGGAAGAGCCATGGCCCCATCCTGGCCGCCGACGGACCGCGGCCGGGCCCTCCCGGCGCTGCCGCAACCGGACATGACCGGGAGCGGAACCGGCCCGCCGCCCCGCCCCTCGGAAACCCCGGCCCGCCGTCTCGCTCCTCGGAAACCCCGGCCCGCCCGCGCCCGGCCTCACTACGCTGCGCCGATGGAGCGCATGGAGAGTGCGGCGCGGGCCGACCACCCCGCCGGCGGCCCCGACCGCGACGCCACCCGGCTCTACGCCCGGCTGCTCGCCGAACCCGGCCGCCCGGCCGCCGACCTCGGCCTCGGCTGGGACGAGCCCCGCTTGGCCGCCGCCACCGCCGAACTCCGCGCCCTCGGCCTGCTCCAGCCCACCGCGGCCGCCGGGGCGGACGGCACCGGCACGGCCGGACACGCCGCCGTCTCCGTCGACACCGCCGTCCGCCAGCTGCTGCTCGACGCGGACACCCAGGTCACCGCCCTCGTCGAGGCCCTGGGCCGGGCCCGCGACTCCGTCGACCGCCTGCACACCGGCTACCTGCCGGTCCAGCACCGCCGGCCCGGCGGCGCCGCCCTCGAACTCGTCCGCGGCGCCGACCGGATCGCCGCCCTGCTGGAGGACGCGGCCCGCGGCGCCCGCACCCGGGCCCTCTCCCTCCGGCCCGGCCAGGACCTCTCCGGCCCGGCCCTGGCGGGCAAGCTGGCCCGCGAACGCCTCGCTCTCGACCGCGGCGCCGCCCTGCGCTCCGTCTACCCGGCAGCCGCGCTGCGCCGGCCCGCCGTGCTCGCGCACGTCCGGGAGCTGACCGGGGCCGGGGCGCGGATCAGGGTCGCGCACTCGCTGCCGCTCCGGCTGATCGTGGTCGACGCCCGGCTGGCGATCCTGCCCGCGCCGGGCGACCTGTCGGACGAGGTGTCCGAGGACGGGCCGGACGCGGCCGCTCTCCGGGTCCGGGGCCGTGCGGAGGCCGCCGTGGTGGTCCGCGAGCCGGCCCTGGTCGCCCTGGTCGCGGAGCTGTTCGAGTACTTCTGGTCGGCGGCCTCGACCCCGCCGGAACTGCATCCGGGGGCGGCGGGGAGGACGGACCGTCATGACGTGGTGCTGCGGCTGCTCGCGGCCGGGCTGACGGATGCCGCGATCGCCCGGAAGCTGGAGGTCTCCGAGCGGACGGTGCGCCGGCTGGTCGCCGAGCTGACCGCCGACCTGGGCGCGGAGAGCCGCTTCCAGGCCGGCGTCCACGCGGCCCGCCTCGGCCGGATCTGAGGCCGTTCCGGGCGGGGTGCCCGCCCGTCCGAGGCGCTCAGCGCCGCCCGGGGACGGGCAGGCCGAGGTGGTCGCGCAGGGTCGTCCCGGTGTACTCGGTGCGGAACACCCCGCGTTCCTGGAGCAGCGGCACCACCTGGTCGACGAAGTCGTCCAGGCCGCCCGGGGTGAGGTGCGGGACGAGGATGAAGCCGTCCGCCGCGTCGTTCTGCACATAGGCGTCGAGCTGCTCGGCGACCGCCGCCGGGGTGCCGATGAAGGACTGCCGGCCGGTCACCTCGATCACCAGCTCGCGGCTGCTGAGCCGCTTCTCGGCGGCGACCGCGCGCCACCGGGCGGCGATCTCCAGCGGGTCCCCGATCCTGGTCCGGCCCTGGACGACGGTGCTGTCGACCACCGGGTCGGCGGTGGGCAGCGGGCCGTCCGGGTCGTGGTCGGACAGGTCGATGCCCCAGACCTGCTCCAGGTAGGCGAGGGCGGTCCGCGGTCCGACCTGGGCGCGGCGGATCTCGGCGGCCCGCTCGGTCGCCTCCTCGTCGGTGTCGCCCAGGACGTAGGTGACCCCGGGCATGATCTTCAGCTCGTCCGGCTTGCGCCCGTACGCGGCCAGCCGGCGCTTGACGTCGGTGTGGAAGGCCTGGCCGGCGGTGAGGGTCGAGTGCCGGCTGAAGATGATGTCGGCGGTGGCGGCGGCGAACTCCCGGCCCTCGTCGGAGTCCCCGGCCTGGATCACCACCGGGTGGCCCTGCGGCGGGCGCGGCAGCGACAGCCGGCCCTCGACGTCGAACTGCGGGCCGCTGTGCCGGACCAGCCCGCCGTCCCAGAACTCCCGTGCCAGCTGGACGAACTCGGCGGCCCGGGTGTACCGGTCGGCGCGGTCGAGGAAGCCGCCGCGGCGGAAGTTCTCGCCGGTGAAGGCGTCCGAGGAGGTGACCACGTTCCAGGCCGCCCGGCCGCCGGAGAGGTGGTCGAGCGACGCGAACCGGCGGGCCAGCTCGTACGGCTCGTTGAAGGTCGCGTTGACGGTGGCGGCCAGGCCGAGGTGGGTGGTGACGGCGGCCAGCGCGCCGAGCACGGTGATCGACTCGGGCCGGCCGACCACGTCCAGGTCGTGGATCAGGCCGTTGACCTCGCGCAGCCGCAGGCCCTCGGCGAGGAAGAAGAAGTCGAACCGGCCGCGCTCGGCGGTCTCCGCGAGGTGGCGGAAGGAGGCGAACTCGATCTGGCTGCGGGACGCCGGGTCGGTCCAGACCGTGGTGTTGTTGACGCCGGGGAAGTGCGCGGCGAGGTGGATCTGCTTCAGCGGTCGGTCCGTCATCGGGTCACCTCGGCGTGGGCGGCGGCGGTCGCCGTGGGAACGGCGGGAGCGGGAGTGGCGGGGGCGTACCGGTTGGCCGGGCGGGCCAGGCCGAGGTGGTCGCGCAGGGTGGTGCCGGTGTAGCCGGTGCGGAACAGGCCGCGCTCGCGCAGGGCCGGGACGACGTGGTCGGCCACCGCGGCGAGGTCCCGGGCCGGGTCGGCGGGGACGAGGTGGAAGCCGTCGACGCCGCCGCCGCCCTCGGTGACCTCCCTGATCAGCGCGCTGATCGAGGGGCCGTCGGGGAGGTCCGCGGTGAGCCGGGCGAGGATCCGCAGGCCCTCGCCCGCCCGCAGCCGCAGTTCGGTGGCGGCGGTCAGCCGGGCCGCCGGGCCGGGGGCGTCCAGCAGGACGACGTCCGCGTACCGGGCGGCCGTCTCCACCCGGGCCCGGCCGCCGGCGGGGGCGTCCGGGGCGAGGTCGGCGGCGGAGACCGGGACGGCGATCACCGGTCGGCCCTGGGGCGGCCGAGGGGTGATGGAGGGGCCGCGGACCGAGAAGTGCGGGCCCGTGAAGTCGATGTAGTGCAGCTTGTCCCGGTCGATGAACCGGCCGGTGGCCACGTCGCGGATCTCCGCGTCGTCCTCCCAACTGTCCCAGAGCCGCGCGGCGACCTCGGCGGCGTCGGCCGCCTCCGCCCAGAGCTCGTCGGCCGGGGCGACGCCCTTGCGCCCGAAGGCCCGGGCCTGCGCCTCGGTGTCGGAGATCCCGATCAGCCAGCCGGCCCGGCCCTCGCTCACCCAGTCCAGGGTGTTGACCGATATCGAGGTGTGGAACGGCTCGGTGTGCGTGGTGGTGACGGTCGGGACCAGGCCGAGCCCCCGGGTCAGCGGCGCGAGCCGGGCGAAGGTGGCGAGGGCGTCGAGCCGGTGCGGCTCGGGTGCGTAGGAGTCGTCGAGGGTGACGAAGTCGAGCGCGGCGCGCTCGGCGTGGCGGGCGAGGGCGGTGAAGTGCCCGGCGTCGAAGCGGCCGGGGCTGTCGACGGCGGCGGACAGGTGCAACTGGCGCGGCATGGCGTGGCCTTGACTTTCCTCGTGCGTGCGCGGCTTCATCTTCGGTTCGCGCACGGGACGCAGCTGGGTACGTGGCGGTGGCCCGGGTACGGGCCGACACGAGAGGCGGGGAAGCGGGGGCCGGGGCGCGGCGGGAGGTCAGCCGGGCGGCGGCGGGGGGAACGGACGGGTCAGGCGCAACACGCGGCCGACCACACACGACCGAAGTCGATGTGGCAGCGGCTGACCAGGATGCGCGGCGCGTTCACCGCCTCAGTTGACCAGCGCGGTCGCCGGTTCGTCAACCGTCGTCCCACCGGCCGGGCGGTGGCCGCGGGCCGGACCGGGACGCGCGACGGCCCCGCCCCGCCGCTCGGGGGAGCGAGCGGCGGGGCGGGGCCGTGGGGTGGTGCGGGTCGTTCCTCGGCGTCAGGCCTTGGTGACGTCCTCGATCTCCTCGTCGTCCTCGCGACCGGGGGTCTTGAGGTTGAACTTGACGATCGCGAAGCGGAACAGGAAGTAGTACAGCGCCCCGAACACGAGACCCAGCGGGATGATCATCCACGGGTCGGTGGCCTTGTTCCACGCCAGCAGGTAGTCGATCAGACCACCGGAGAAGGTGAAGCCGTCGTGCACGCCGAGCGCCCAGGTGACGGCCATCGAGACGGCGGTCAGCAGCGCGTGGATCACGTACAGGACCGGGGCGATGAAGACGAAGGAGAACTCGATCGGCTCGGTGACACCGGTCACGAAGGAGGTCAGCGCCAGCGAGAGCATCATGCCGGTGACGGCCTTGCGGCGGTGCGGCTTGGCGGTGTGGGCGATGGCGAACGCGGCGGCCGGCAGGGCGAACATCATGATCGGGAAGAAGCCCGACATGAACTGTCCGGCGGTCGGGTCACCGGCGAAGAAGCGGGTCAGGTCGCCGTGCACGACGGTGCCGTCGGGCTTGGTGAAGTCACCGGTCTGGAACCAGGCGTAGGAGTTCACGAACTGGTGCATGCCGACCGGCAGCAGACCGCGGTTGACCAGGCCGAACGCACCGGCACCGAACGCGCCGGCACCGATCAGGGAGTCGTTCAGGCTCTTGATGGCGTCGCCGATCGGGCCCCAGGTCAGGGCGAAGACCACACCGACGGCGGTGCCGACGAAGGCCATGATGATCGGGACCAGGCGGCGGCCGTTGAAGAAGCCGAGCCAGTCGACCAGCCGGGTGCGGTGGTACTTCTGCCACAGCACGGCCGAGAGCAGACCGATCACGATGCCGCCGAGCACGCCCGGGTTCTGGTACGTGGCGGCCGCGTCCTTGCCGGGCAGGACCTGGGCCTCGGTGACCGGGAACGCGGTCAGCACGTTCTTGTACACCAGGAAGCCGACGAGGGCCGCGAGCGCGGTGGAGCCGTCGGCCTTCTTGGCGAAGCCGATCGCGATGCCCACCGCGAACAGCAGCGGCAGGTTGTCGAAGACGGCGCCACCGGCGGTGTTGAACACCGCGGCGACCTTGTCCCAGCCGAGGCCGTCCTTGCCGAACACGTCGTCCTGGCCGAGCCGCAGCAGCAGACCGGCGGCGGGGAGAACGGCGATGGGCAGCTGGAGGCTGCGGCCGATCTTCTGCAGACCCTGCAGCAGGTTCTGGCCGAACTTCTTGGTGGGGCTTGGCGTGGCCGGAGCCGCGGCGGGCGCCGGTGCCTGCGCAGACTGACTCATGGGGGTGGGTTCCTAACGGCAGGGCGGGTCGGTCGGGGGGTAGGTGCACAGAGGGGCCGAACCGCGAACTGGTCTACACCACACGTGGTGTAGACCAGTTTTGTAGCACGGGTGGAGAAGGGGGGGAAGCCCTGAAAGCGGTGCTGGTGAGAAGCGCTATGAAATCGAAACCTACTTGCGGATCGACGATCATGATTACCCGCCGTGATTGGGATTTTGGCTATTTGCGCAACAAAAAGGCCGGGGCAACCCCCGGCGGGCCCGGCGACCCCCGGACGGACGGCCGGGAGGGCGGCGGCAGCGGGCGGGCGCGGGCGGCCGGACGCTCCCGCCGGGTGCCGTCCGCCGCCGGGCCGGGGGTCGCCGCGGGTGCCGGGCGGCCGGGGCGCGGCCGGTGCCGGGCTCGCGGCGAGGGGCCGGTGCGATGTGCCGGACCCCCCTGGATCCGCCGGGGGTATTCGCCGCCGCATTGCGACCGGACTCGGCGACCGCCCTCGCCGGCTCGGAGAAACCAAAGGCGAAGCCGGTGGGCGAGTACGGTGACGCATTGCCGCGCGGTGCGCCGCGCGGCGGCGGTGATCTTCCCCCCACCCGGGTCGCCGGCTTCGTCGGCGACCGCCCGTCCGGCCGCCGTCTGGGCGCCGCGGCCCTGTCCCGGCCGGGCCCCGGGCCGCCGGGCGCCGGGCGCCGGCCCGGCGCCCAGGCGGCGGCGGGACCGGCCACCGAATTTCCCGGACCGGTCCGGGAATGGTTTTCCGGCCGGGACCATCCTCCTTTTACCAATATGCCGAAGGCCCCCGGACCAAGGGTCCGAGGGCCTATTCCGGCGGGCGTCCGGTGACGCTCGGTTTATGCCTTGGTCACGTCCTCGACCTCGTCGTCGTCCTCGCGTCCGGGTGTTTTCATGTTGAATTTCACGATGATGAACCGGAAGAGCGCGTAGTACACGACGGCGAAGCAGAGCCCGATCGGGATGATCAGCCAGGGCTTGGTGGCCAGGCTCCAGTTGATCGCGTAGTCGATCAGGCCGGCCGAGAAGCTGAACCCGTCGTGCACCCCGAGCGCCCAGGTGATCGCCATCGAGGCGCCGGTCAGCAGCGCGTGCACCGCGTACAGCGCGGGCGCGACATAGGCGAAGGAGTACTCGATCGGTTCGGTGACGCCGGTCACGAAGGACGTCAGGCCGACCGAGAGCATTAGCCCGTAGATCTCCTTGCGGCGGTGCGGCTTGGCCGCGTGCGCCATCGCCAGCGCCGCCGCCGGCAGGGCGAACATCATGATCGGGAAGAAACCGGAGGTGAACTGGCCCGCCGTCGGGTCACCGGCCAGGAAGCGCGGGATGTCGCCGTGCACGACCATGCCGTCGGGCTTGGTGAAGTCGCCGAACTGGAACCAGACGAAGGTGTTCAGCAACTGGTGCATGCCGATCAGCAGCAGTACGCGGTTGGCCACGCCGAAGATGCCGGCGCCGCCCGCGTCCAGGTCGGCCAGCCACTGGCTCACGTCGTTGAAGGCGCGGCCGATCGGCGGCCACGCCCAGACCGCCAGCACCGCCAGCAGCATGCCGACCACGGCGGTGATCATCGGGACGAGCCGGCGGCCGTTGAAGAAGCCGAGCCAGTCGACCAGCCGGGTGCGGTGGTAGCGCACCCAGAGCCACGCCGACAGCAGGCCGATCAGGATGCCGCCCAGGACGCCCGGGTTCTGGTAGGTCGCGGCGGCCGACTTGGCCGAGGTGAAGTCCACGCACTGGTTGCCGACCAGGACGGTCGGCAGCTTGCAGTCCTCCGGGAAGGCGTGCAGCACGGCGTAGAAGACCAGGAAGCCCACCACGGCCGCCAGCGCCGTGGAGCCGTCCGCCTTCTTGGCCATGCCGATCGCGACCCCGATGCAGAACAGCAGCGGCAGGCCCAGCGAGGAGTCCAGCAGGGCGCCGCCGGCCGCCGCGAACACCTTGGCGACGTCGTCCCAGCCGAGGCCGTCCTTCCCGAACACGTCGGGCTGTCCGAGCCGGTTGAGGATGCCCGCCGCCGGCAGCACGGCGACCGGCAGCTGGAGCGAGCGGCCCATCTTCTGGAGTCCGCCGTAGAAGGTGTGCCACCACGTGGTCCGCGGGGCTGTGGCGCCTGCCGAACTCATCCTTCGCCCTCCGAGAGCAGTTGCCGAACGCTGGCCCCCTGGGGGACCCTCGGACGGGGCTCAGGAACACCCGGGGCGCTTCCTGCGTTTATCGGAGTACACATATATTGGTGTAGACCACTTTGGGAGGCAGGCCGCGCGCACCGGGGCAGAAGCCCCGCTGATCGTCATCCTCGGACGAAGATCCAGACCGTGCGCGCCGGAATGGGCCAAAAGTGGACTAACGTGGCAGATCGGTCCAACTCGGGTGATGCTGGTCGCGCTGCGGCGCAGCGCGACGGCAGCTGAACCCGCGTCAGCACCGACAGCGACGACCCCGGCCGGCGGCCGGGGCACCCCGCACAGCGCAGGACGGCACCCGGCAGAGCAGCCGACGGGCCGAGACAGAGGGAGAAATCAGATGGCCAGCAAGGCTGAGAAGATCGTCGCCGGTCTGGGCGGCATCGACAACATCGAAGAGGTCGAAGGCTGCATCACCCGCCTGCGTACCGAGGTGAAGGACGCCTCCCTCGTCGACGAGGCCGCGCTGAAGGCCGCCGGCGCCCACGGCGTCGTCAAGATGGGCACCGCGATCCAGGTCGTCATCGGCACCGACGCCGACCCGATCGCCGCCGACATCGAGGACATGATGTGAGCTGAGCCCACCAGGCTCGGCACCACCAGGCTCGGCACCACCCGGCCCGCCGCCCCCCGTGGACGGCGGGCCGGCGCCGTCCGGCGCACCGGGCACAACCGTTCGGGCACCCCGCCACAGGCCCGCCGGGCACCGCCGACGACCCGTCCGACCCTGCCGGAACCACCCGACCGGACCGACTACGCTCGGTGCCTATGTCACGCATCGACGGCCGCACCCCCGACCAGCTCCGCCCCATCACCATCGAGCGGGGCTGGAGCAAGCACGCCGAAGGCTCCGTCCTCATCTCCTACGGCGACACCAAGGTGCTGTGCACCGCCAGCGTCACCGAGGGCGTCCCGCGCTGGCGCAAGGGCAGCGGCGAGGGCTGGGTCACCGCCGAGTACTCCATGCTCCCGCGCGCCACCAACACCCGCGGCGACCGCGAGGCCGTCAAGGGCCGCATCGGCGGACGCACCCACGAGATCAGCCGCCTCATCGGCCGCTCGCTGCGCGCCGTCATCGACCACCGCGCCCTCGCCGAGAACACCATCGTCCTCGACTGCGACGTCCTCCAGGCCGACGGCGGCACCCGCACCGCCGCCATCACCGGCGCCTACGTCGCCCTCGCCGACGCCGTCTCCTGGGCCCGCGAGAAGAAGATCCTCCGCGCCAAGGGCCAGCCCATCACCGGCGGCGTCAGCGCCGTCAGCGTCGGCATCATCGACGGCGTCCCGATGCTCGACCTCCGCTACGAGGAGGACGTCCGCGCCGAGACCGACATGAACATCGTCTGCACCTCCGACGGCCGCTTCGTCGAGGTCCAGGGCACCGCCGAGGGCGCCCCCTTCGACCGCGCCCTGCTCGACCAGCTCCTGGACCTCGGCACCCTCGGCTGCGCCGAGCTGGACGAGATCCAGCGCAAGGCCCTGGAGGGCTGAGCCCACCACCGGTGCCCGAAGGGGCTCCGGCGCGTGGCCGAACCGCGACACCAGCGCTGTACAGGCCGGGCCCGGAGCCCTTACGGTTCCCGCAGCACCCCGTTGTGGGAACCGCGCACCCCCGGGGGCGCGTCATTCCGTTCCGGAACCCGCGCACCCAGGAGGACCGGATGCCCCAGAGCATCGCCCGCCCCGCCACCCTCGCCGTGGCCGGCCTGATCGCCATCCTCCCGCTCAGCGCGGTCAGTTGCTCGGCCGCCCAGAAGGCGCTCGACTGCGGCAACACGGCGGTCCGCATCACCGGGGACATCAGCGACGTCACCACCGCCTTCAACAACGCCAGCAACGACTCGGCCGCCGCCGGCCAGGCCCTGCAGAAGCTCAAGAACGACCTCGACGACCTCGGCAAGAACTCCAAGAACACCGACGTCGCCAAGGCCATCACCGACCTCAACACCCAGGTCGGCAAGGTCCAGCAGGCCATCAACGACAAGCAGGCCCCCGACCTGAAGCCGCTCGGCGACGCCGCCGGCAACCTCACCCAGGTCTGCACCGGCTGACGTCCGGTTAGGGTGGGTTCATGCCCACCCGTCTGATTCTCGCCACCCGCAACCTGAACAAGGTCGCCGAGCTCCGCGCCATCCTCGGCGAGGCCGGCCTCGACGTCGAACTGGTCGGCGCCGACGCCTACCCGGAGATCCCGGACGTCCGCGAGACCGGCGTCACCTTCGCCGAGAACTCGCTGCTCAAGGCGCACGCCCTCGCGCAGGCCACCGGCCTGCCCGCGGTCGCCGACGACTCCGGCCTCTGCGTCGACGTCCTCGGCGGCGCCCCCGGCATCTTCTCCGCCCGCTGGGCCGGCAAGCACGGCGACGACCGCGCCAACCTGGACCTGCTGCTGGCCCAGCTCGGCGACATCGCCCCGGAGCACCGCGGCGCCCACTTCTTCTGCGCCGCCGCCCTGGCCCTCCCGGACGGCACCGAGCGCGTCGTCGAGGGCCGCCTCCTCGGCACCCTGCGGACGGCCCCGGCCGGCGAGGGCGGCTTCGGCTACGACCCGATCCTGGAGCCCCTGGGCGAGACCCGCACCTGCGCCGAACTGACGGCGGCGGAGAAGAACGCCATCAGCCACCGCGGCAAGGCCTTCCGCGCCCTGGCCCCGGTCCTGAAGGACCTGCTGGGCTGACGGGTCATCGATAACGACGAAGGCCCACCCGGGAGATCATTCCGGGTGGGCCTTCGATTCAAAGGCTGGTGCGGCCTGAGGGACTCGAACCCTCACGGGATTTCTCCCACTGGATCCTAAGTCCAGCGCGACTGCCAGTTCCGCCAAGGCCGCATGGCCTCCAGTCTAGGGGTTTGCGCGGCCTTCGGGCACAGCCGTTTCTCCCTCGGTGCGGTCGGGTGCGGGCTTCGCGCGCCTGTTCTTGTTGCGCCCGCAGTACGTGGGGGTGACGGCATGGCAGTTCGGGCAGAGCAGCCGGAGGTTGTCGGGGCGGTTGTCGGACCAGTCCCCGTTGATGTGGTCCACCTCCAACGTGAGCGGGCGGCCCCGCCACTCCGGCCCGGTGCCGCAGGACTCGCACGACTCCGGCCGGCCGAGCTCCGAAAGGGCCTGGCGGATGCGCACTCCCGGAAGCCGCTTGGCCTCCGAGGGGCGCTGGACGAGGAGTTGTTCGGCCGGGATCCTGCTGGGGAACCGCTTCCCGCGGCTGTGGGCCTGCCCGGTGAAGTGCGAGGTGTCGATGCCGAACGCCTTGATCCGGCGGCCGATGTGCGCCTGGGTGCCCCCGGCTTGGCGCTGGCCGAGGTGGCGCACCACGCCCGCCACGCTGTACGAGGCCGAGACCGCCTCCTGGAGGAGCTCGCGGGTGTAGACGGTTCCGGTCGGGCGGAAGTGCGACGTGTCGATCGCGAACTCGGTCAGCCTGCGTCGCAGGTACTTGCGGCTTTCCCGGTTCGGCTCCCTCCCCAGGGCGGCCAGCATCTCGTCGAGTGAGGCGGCGGCTGCCGCGGTGGTCGCCAGCAGCTCACGGGTGTACTTGACCGGCATGGTCGTCCCCCTTCGGGCCTGTGTGCGCCCGTCCCCCGTGGGGGCGAACGAGTGGGGGGCGGGGTGGTTACGGGGTCACCACCAGTACGTCGGGTAGGTGCGGCGGGTGAGGCGGGCGGCGGCGAGGCCGGTGGCGGTGAGCAGCAGGGTGGCGAGGAGCAGGAGGGGGAGGAAGCGGGTCGGGTCGGGGGCGGTGAGGGTGACGATGACGGCGGTGGCGGCCGCGGGGGAGTGGGGGGTGCGGGCGAGGGTCATGGCGCCGAGGGCGAGGCCGCCGGCGAGGGCGGCGGACCAGTAGGCGGGGGTGGTGGCGGCGAGGACGGCGTAGCCGGTGAGGGCGGAGACGAGTTGGCCGCCGATGACGCTGCGGGGTTGGGCGAGGGGGAGGGCGGGGGCGCCGGCGATGAGGGCCATGGAGGCGGCGAGCGGGGGGATGAGGAGGGGTTGGCGGGTGAGGGTGCCGAGGGCGGCGAGGGTGAGCAGGGCGGTGACGGCGGTGGCGGTGGAGGTGAGGACGGCGGTGGGGGCGGGTCGGGCGGGGGCTTGGCTGGAAAGGGGCATGGCGAAGGCGATTCCTAACGCTTGGGACGGCGGGTAAGCGTTAGTCTGCGGGCTTTGACTAACTGGTGGCAAGTGGCGTTACCGTTAGGCATGGGCATGGGCATGGTGGAGCGTGGCGCGGTGGACGAGATGCCGGTCGGCGGCGAGCATCTCGCGCTGGATCTGGTGAACAGCACCTTCGTGCGGGGTGGTCTGCGCGGGCATCTGGTGGACGTTCTGGTGGAGCCGTCGGACCTGGCGGTCTGGGTGGACCGGCACGCCGTCGAGCTGGACCTGGCGAGCGTCCCGGCCGGGGAGCCGGGGCCGGCGGAGCTGGCGGCGTTCCTGGAGCTGCGCGGGGCCCTGCGGGCGGTGCTGACGGCGGTGGTGGCGGGTGAGCCGGCGGGGGCGGCGGACGTGGCGGTGGTGAACGCGGCGGTGCGGGCGGCGCCGGGGTGGGTGGAGCTGGGGCCGGGGGCGGCCGCGCGGGGGGTGCACCGGACGGCCGCGGGGGAGCGTGGGGCGGTGCTGCTGGGGCGGGTGGCGCAGGCGGCGGTGGAGTTGCTGACGGGGGGTCGGCGGGAGCTGGTGCGGGCCTGTCCGGCGCCGGGCTGCATCCTGTTCTTCCTGCAGCGGCACGCGCGTCGGGCGTGGTGTTCGACGGCCTGCGGGACGCGGGTCCGGGTGGCCCGGCACGGTCGTCGGCATGCGGACGGCTGACCGACGGGTATCAGCCGTTCGACCGGTGTTGTTGGGGAATTGATTACCAATTGGTACAGACCTATTGACCTTTGTGGTTCAGACCACATAGCTTCAGCGCCAATCTGCATTCCCCCACGTGCGTGCTCCCCCACAGGCATGCGCCGACACTCTCTCCCGGAGGACCGAGTGTTGATCCGAAGCACGGCCGAGCGGCGTCCCACCGCTGCCCGGCATTCCAAGAACCCGGCCGCCCGGGCGGGCATGGCCTCGCTGGCGGTCGCCGGCCTGGCCGGCCTGCTGATGGCGACGCTGGGTGCGGCGCCCTCGCAGGCGTCCGCCACCGTCGACAACGCGGCCTGTCGGCCGGACGGCATGTACCAGACGCCCGGGGTGGACGTCCCGTACTGCAGCGTCTACGACACCGAGGGCCGCGAGAAGATGGGCGCGGACCACCAGCGCCGCGTCATCGGCTACTTCACCGGCTGGCGCACCGGCAAGGACGGGACCCCGCCCTACCTGGTGAGCGACATCCCCTGGGACAAGGTCACCCACCTGAACTACGCGTTCGGGCACGTCGGCAGCGACAACAAGATCTCGGTCGGCACCGACAACGACAAGAACGAGGCGACCGGGATCTCCTTCCCGGGCGTGCCCGGCGCCGAGCTGGACCCGTCGCTGCCCTACAAGGGCCACTTCAACCTGCTGACGAAGTTCAAGAAGCAGCACCCGAACGTCAAGACCATGATCTCGGTGGGCGGCTGGACCGAGACCGGCGGGTACTTCGGCGACGACGGCAAGCGCGTCAACTCCGGCGGCTTCTACTCGTTGACGGTCAACCCGGACGGCAGCGTCAACCAGGCGGGCATCGACGCCTTCGCCAACTCCTCGGTCGACTTCATCAAGAAGTACGGCTTCAACGGCGTCGACGTCGACTACGAGTACCCGACCTCGATGAAGGACGCGGGCAACCCGCTGGACTGGCAGCTCGCCAACGGCAAGCGGGCCTCGCTGGCCAAGGGCTACGCGGCGCTGATGAAGACGCTGCGCGAGAAGCTGGACCGGGCCGGCGCCGCCGACGGCAAGCACTACCTGCTCTCGGTCGCGGCCCCGTCGTCCGGTTACCTGCTGCGCGGCATGGAGACCTTCCAGATCGCGCAGTACCTGGACTATGTCAACATCATGTCGTACGACCTGCACGGCGCCTGGAACAAGTACGTCGGCCCGAACGCCTCGCTGTTCGACGACGGCAAGGACGGCGAGCTGGCGGCGGCCAACGTGTACGGCACCGGCCAGTACGGCGGCATCGGCTACCTGAACGCCGACTGGTCGTACCACTACTTCCGCGGCTCGATGCCGGGCGGCCGGATCAACGTCGGCCTGCCGTACTACACCCGCGGGTTCAAGAACGTCACCGGCGGGACCAACGGCCTCTGGGGCACCGCGTCCGCGACCACCTGCCCGGTGGGCGCCGGGCTGACCTCGTGCGGTGACGGCGCGGTCGGCATCGACAACATCTGGAACGACAAGGACGACGCGGGCAAGGAGTCCCCGGCGGGCTCGAACCCGATGTGGCACGCGAAGAACCTGGAGAAGGGCATCGTGCCCGACTACCTCTCCAAGTACGGCGTGACCGACACCGCCCTGCAGGGCACCTACACCCGCAACTACAGCTCCACCCTGGTGGCGCCGTGGCTGTGGAACGACACCAAGAAGGTGTTCCTCTCCACCGAGGACGAGCAGTCGGTGGCCGCCAAGGCGGACTACATCGTCAACCAGGGCGCCGGCGGCGCGATGATCTGGGAGCTCGCGGGCGACTACAAGTGGGACGCGGCGGCCAACGGCGGCAAGGGCCAGTACGTGCCCGGCTCGACGCTGACCTCGCTGATGTACGACAAGTTCAAGGCGGCCTCGCCGTACAACGCGACCCGCTCGACGATCGCGCTGCCGCAGCAGACCCTGCCGGTCGACGTGTCGTTCACCAACTTCGCGCTGGGCGACTCGAACTACCCGATCAACCCGAAGATCCACATCGTCAACAACTCGACGCTGACCCTGCCGGGCGGCACCGAGTTCCAGTTCGACTACGGCAACTCGGCCCCGGGCAACGCCAAGGACCAGTCCGGCTTCGGGCTGACCGTCATCAAGCAGGACAACCCCGGTCCGGGCAACGTGGGCGGCCTCAAGGGCACCTACAACCGCGTCTCGGTGAAGCTGCCGGGCTGGCAGTCGCTGGCGCCGGGCGCCTCGGTGGACCTGGACTTCGTCTACTACCTGCCGGTCTCGACGCCGTCGAACTGGACGGTCAACGTCGCCGGCACGCTGTACGGCCTGAAGGGCGACCTGACCCGCGGCAGCACGGGCGGCGGCACCGCGACGCCGACCGCGACGCCGACGGTCACCCCGACCGTGACGCCCACGGTCACGCCGACCGTGACGCCCACCGTGACCCCGACGGTCACGCCCACGGTGACGCCGACCGCCACGCCGACCGTGACGCCCACGGTGACCCCGACCGCGACCCCGACCTCGGGTGCCTGCACGGGCGCGCCGGGCTGGGACGCGGGCACCACCTACGCGTCCACCACCAAGGTGTCCTGGAAGGGGCACTACTACCAGAACAAGTGGTGGACCAAGGGCGACGACCCCAGTGCCAGTGGCTCGTGGGGTGTCTGGAGCGACCTCGGGGCCTGCTGATCGGTCGATCCGATGAGCGTGGCTCGCTGAGGTGAGAGACGCGGTGGCGGTGCACCCGGTCGGGGGGTGCGCCGCCACCGCTTCGTTTCCGCCCCCGCGGGGGCGGCTGTCAGGCCGCCTCGACCTTGAGGTCGCGCAGCAGCTTGGCGACGTGGCCGGTGGCCTTGACGTTGTACAGGGCGTGCTCGACCTTGCCGTGCTCGTCGACGATCACGGTGGAGCGGATCACACCGGTGACGGTCTTGCCGTACAGCTTCTTCTCGCCGAACGCGCCGTAGGCCTCCAGCACCTTCTTCTCCGGGTCGGAGAGCAGGGTGACCTTGAGGTCCTCGGCCTCGCGGAACTTGCCCAGCTTCTCCGGCTTGTCCGGCGAGATGCCGATGACGTCGTACCCGGCGCCCGCGAAGGCCTCCAGGTTGTCGGTGAAGTCGCAGGCCTGCTTCGTGCAGCCGGGGGTGAGCGCGGCGGGGTAGAAGTAGACGATCACCTTCCGGCCGAGGTGGCCGGCGAGGGACACCTGGTTGCCGTCGGCGTCGGACAGGCTGAAGGCGGGTGCGGTGTCGCCGGGCTGGAGACGCTCACTCACGGGGGACTCTCCTGGTGCGTGGACGGGTGGTCGTACCACGGTCAACTTACCTCCGATGGTGGGTGGGGCCGCGCGGGCCGGGGCGGCAGCTGACAAACTGGGTCAGTCGCACAGGACAACATCAGTGAATTGGGGTGGCCCGAGTGGGCGAGGCGAGCACGAAGGACAAGTCGGCGCGGACGACGGCTCAGATCGAGGCGGACATCACCCGCACCCGCACCCAGCTGGCCGCGACCCTGGACGAGCTCGCCATGCGCGTCCACCCGAGCACCATCACGGCCCAGGTCAAGGCGAAGGCCGTGGCCTCCGTGGAGGAGAAGGCCGGCCGGGTGTACGTGGCGGCCAGCGGGCTGGTCGAGCAGGCCAGGGCGCAGTTCGTGGACGAGAAGGGGCAGCCGCGCAAGGAGCGGATCGTGCCCGCCGCGCTGGTCGGCGTGGGCCTGGCGCTGCTGGTCGCCTCGGCCCGCAAGCGCCGCAAGGGCTGAGCGGCGGGGTCCTGCCGGGCCGGGTGCCACCGCACCCGGCCCGCCGGATGCCGGTCCGGGGTCACGCGGGGCGCCGCGGAGCGGTACCTTCGGGGTCGTGAGTACGAACGACGAACCGAACCGGCGGACCACCTCCCCCGAGCAGGACCCGCCGCGCCACGACCGGCTGGGCGAGAAGCTGCCGATCAAGATGCTGCACGACCGCGTCCTGGTGAAGACCGAGGGCAGCGAGGGCGAGCGCCGCTCGACCGGCGGCATCCTCATCCCGGCCACCGCGGAGCTCAGCAAAAGGTGCACCTGGGCCGAGGCCGTCGCGGTGGGCCAGAGCGTCCGCTCGGTGGAGCCCGGTGACCGCGTGCTGTACGACCCGGAGGACAAGCTGGAGGTCGAGGTCCGCGGCGCCACCTACGTGCTGCTGCGCGAGCGGGACCTGCACGCGGTGGCCGCGATGCGCTTCGGCGACGCGGAGGGCTCGACCGGGCTGTACCTCTGAGGGTCCGGGCGGGCGCCCCGCGAGGGCTTTCCGGGCGGGTCGGCGCGCCGAGGGCGCGGCGGCCCGCCTCGTCGTGTCCGGGCGGTTGTCGGGGGCCGGCAGTAGGGTCCGGGCATGAGCAGCGGTGTGCCTTCGGGCGGAGTGCCTTCGATCGGTGACGACCAGCGCCGGGCCCGGGTCGGGCGGCGGCACCTGCTGGCGCGGGCCGAGCGGGCGGCGCGGGTGGAGGAGGTGGCGGACGCGGTCGTCGGGCTGCACGCCACGGACGCGGCGACGGTCTACCTGTCGGCCTGCGCGCGGCTGGCGGAGCCGTCGGCGGCGGAGGTCGAGCGGGCGCTGTACGAGGACGTCTCGCTGGTGAAGCTGCTGTCGATGCGGCGCACCCTCTTCGCGGTGACGGAGGAGTTCGCCCCGTACGTCAGCTCCGCGGCGGCGCGGGCGATCGCGGTCAAGGAGCGGGCCACGCTGGTGAAGCACCTGCGGGAGTTCGCCGAGGGGTGGGACGAGCCGCGGCTGGCCGCGACGGAGCGGGCCGTGCTGGCGGCGCTGGCCGTGCGGGGCGAGGCGACGACGTCCGAACTCGCCGAGGACGTAACGGCGTTGCGCGAGACGATGCTGATGGCGCAGGGCAAGCCGTACGAGGCCCGGCAGAGCGTCGGCAGCCGGCTGCTGCGGCTGCTGGCCTCGGACGGGCACGTGCGGCGCTCCCGGCCGCGCGGTTCGTGGCTGAGCAGCAGCTATCCGTGGGCGCCGGTGCCGCAGTGGCCGGACGTGCCGGTGCGGGAGGCGAAGGCCGAGGTGGTCCGGCGCTGGCTGGCGGCGTACGGTCCGGCGACGGTCGAGGACGTGAAGTGGTGGACGGGCTGGACACTGGGGGACACCCGCAGGGCGCTGGGGGACGTCGGCGCGGTGGAGGTGGCGCTGGCCGGCGCGGTGGCGGCCCTGGTGCTGCCGGGGGACGACGGGCCGGTGGCGGAGCCGGAGCCGTGGGCGGCGCTGCTGCCGGCGCTGGATCCGACGGTGATGGGCTGGCGCGGGCGGGACTGGTACCTGCGGCCCGAGGACGTGCCGGCGCTGTTCGACCGGGCGGGCAACGCCGGGCCGACGCTCTGGTGGTGCGGCCGGGTGGTCGGCGGCTGGGCGCAGCGCCCCGGCGGTGAGCTGGTGTGGCGGTTCCTGGCGGACGCCGGGGCCGAGGCGCGGGCGGCGGTCGAGGTGGAGGCGGCGCGGTTGGCGGGCTGGTTGGGCCCGGTGCGGGTGACGCCGCGGTTCCGGACGCCGCTGGAGCGGGAGCTGGTGTCCTGAGGTCCCGAGGTCCTGGGGGCGCCGATAGGGGGCTCTGGGCGCCGGGCGCTACGGGGCCTGTCCGGCGGGGTGTCCGTCGGCCGGTGCGGGGGGCTGGGCGGTGGCCGGGCGGGTCGGCGGGGTGCTGGTGTCGCCGGCCGGGGGCGGGGTGCTCGGGGGCGCGGTCGGGGTGTGCGTCGGCCGCGGCGGCGCGGTGGGTCGGTTGGTGGGCGCGGGCGGCTGTTCCGGGGTGCCGGTCGGGGCGGGGGCCTCGGGGCTGGGCGCCGGCGCCGTCTCGGTGGGCCGGCCGCTGGGGCTGGGCGGGGCGGGGGCGGACGGCGTCGGGGTGTGCGTCGGCGCGGTGGTGGCGGTGGCCGTGGCGCTGGGCGACGGCGACGGGGAGGGTGAGCCGCTGCCGGTCGGCCCGCCGGTCTGGGTGGTGCCGCGGCCGGTCTGGAGGTCGAAGCGCTGGACGTCGGTGCCGTCGAGGGCGTCGGCCATGTAGGCCGTCCAGATCCGGGTGGGGAAGGCGCCGCCGTTGATCCGTTCGTAGCCGGCGGTGCCGGACAGCGGCTCCTTGGCGTGGGTCTTCGGGTTCTCCCGGAACAGGCCGACGGTGGTGGCGAGTTCGGGGGTGAAGCCGGCGAACCAGGCGGAGAGGTTGGAGTCGGTGGTGCCGGTCTTGCCGGCGGCGGGGCGGCCGAGGTCGAGGGCGGCGGCGCCGGTGCCGCGGGTGCTGACGACGTCGCGCAGGACGTCGGTGACGGCGTCGGCGGCGCCCCGGTCGAGGGCGCTGGTGGGGACGTGTTCAGGCATCTTGGGGACGTCGATGGCGCCGCCGGAGTTGACGCGTTCGAGTTTGCCGACCGACCAGGGGGCGTACGTCTGGCCGTGGTTGGCGAGGCCGGCGTAGGCGCCGGCCAGGTTGAGGGCGCTGGGGGTGGCGGTGCCGAGCGTCATCGAGGTGTTGGCCGGGTCCATGCCGGGGACGTTGTCGGGGATGCCGAGCCGGACGGCGGTGTCGCGGACGTGGGCGAGTCCGGCGTCGACGCCCTCCTGGGCGTACACCGAGTTGACGGACTTCACCATGGCGTAGCGCAGGGTGATGCTGCCGTAGTCGATGCCGTCCTCGTTGGGCGGGGCGTACGGGGTGGGGCCGCCGGTGACGGGGCGTTCGCTGGTGCCGTCGTAGCGGGTCTCGGTGGTGATCGGGCGGCCGTCGCCGCTGCTGCGGCCGGAGGTGAGGCCGGCGGCGAGGTCGAAGGCCTTGAAGGTGGAGCCGATCTGGTTGTCCTGGCGCAGGACGTCGTTGTAGGGCTGCTTGGCGTAGTCGGGGCCGCCGTAGACGGCGACGACCCGGCCGGTGGCGGGTTCGACGGAGGCGCCGGCGACCCGGACGTCGGTGTCGGTGGCGGGCCGGGCCACGGGGTCGAGTTCGGCGGTGAGTTCCTGCTGGACGGCCTGGACGAAGGCGTCCTGGCGGGGCTTGTCGAAGGTGGTGGTGATGCGCCAGCCGCCGGACTTGAGGGTGGCGGCGTCGATGATGCCGGCGGAGACGAGGTAGTCGTCGGCGACGCCGACCAGGTAGCCGGACTGGCCCTTGAGCCCGGTGGCGGGCTGGGGGTCGATCGGGTCGGGGAAGGTGGTGGCGGCGCGGTCGGCCGGGCTGAGGAAGCCGAGTTGGACCATGCCGTCGAGGGTGTAGTTCCAGCGGGCGACGGCCTTCTCGCGGTTGGCGGGGGTGGCGGTCTTGACGTCGTAGGCGCTGGGGGCCTGGAGCAGCGCGGCGAGGTAGGCGCCCTGGGGGAGGGTGAGGCGGGAGACGTCGGTGCCGTAGTAGGCGTGGGCGGCGCTCTGGATGCCGTAGGCGCCCCGGCCGAAGTAGCTGCTGTTGAGGTACCCGGTGAGGATCTGGTCCTTGCTGCGCTGCTGGTCGACCTTGAGCGCGATGAAGAGTTCGCGGCCCTTGCGCTCGATGGTCTGGTCCTGCGTCAGGTAGTAGTTCTTGACGTACTGCTGGGTGATGGTGGAGCCGCCCTGGGTGCCGCGTCCGGTGAGGGTGTTCCAGCCGGCCCGGACCATGCCCTTCAGGTCGATGCCGCCGTTGCGGTAGAAGGTGCGGTCCTCGGCGGAGACGACGGCGTGCCGGGTGTCGAGCGGGATCTGGTCGATCGTGACGTCGGTGCGGTTCACGGCGCCGGTGCGGGCGATCTCGGTGGTGCCGTCGGCGTAGAGGTAGATGTTGTTCTGGGCGACGGCGTGGGCGTTGGCGTCGGGCACGGGGACGATGAGGTAGAGCACGGCGAAGGAGCCGACGGCGAGCAGCAGGGTCGCGGTGAGCGCGCCGAGGGTGACCCGCCAGGTGGGCAGGAGCCGGCGCCACAGCGGCTTGGCGCGGCGGGCTTCGCGGCGGGCGGCCCGTCTGGCGCTGCGCCGGGTGCTGTGGTCTGCCCTCAAGGTCATGCCGCGATTATGTGCTATTTGACCCGTGATCAGGCGTTGGAATAACCGGGTGCGCGGGAAGATCGCCGGAGGTACGGTGAAAGGTGCGAACCACATAGCGCACCCAGTTCGGGCAGCTCCGCCCGCCTGACCCGGCACCCCCGGGTGGGGCCGGCCGGGGCCGGTCCGCGTGCGCCGGTGTCCCCGGGGACACCTGCCCGCTCCTATGTGTCGACAAGGAGACAATATGTCGAACGCTCTTCCCGCCGAGTCGCGGTTCCGACACCCTCCCGATCCCGGTCCCCGTGGTGCTCCACATCCCGCGGGCGCCGCAGGCGGTCCGGGCGCCGCGGTGGCGCTCTACCTCGCCATCGCCCGCGGAGCCTTCCGCCGCTACGCCACCTACCGGGCCGCCACCCTGGCCGGGGCCTTCACCAACACCGTCTTCGGCTTCATCCTCGCCTACACCTTCGTCGCCCTCTGGCAGGCCCGGCCCGGCCTCGGCGGCTACGACCAGAGCGCCGCCGTCACCTACATCTGGGTCAGCCAGGCGCTGCTGGTCACCGTCGCGGTCTGGGGCGGCGGCTTCCAGGACGACGTCCAGGACCGGTTCCGCAGCGGCGACATCGCCATCGACCTCTACCGCCCGGTGGACTTCCAGGGCTGGTGGCTGGCCACCGACCTCGGCCGGGCCGGCTACCACCTGCTCGCCCGCGGCACCCTGCCGATGCTGGCGGGGGCGCTGGTCTTCCGGGTCCGGCTGCCCGAACACCCGCTGACCTGGCTGTACTTCCTGCTGTCGGTGCTGCTCGCGGTGGTGGTCAGCTTCGGGCTGCGCTTCCTCGTCTCGCTCACCGGCTTCTGGCTGCACGACTCGGAGGGGGTGCGCTCGGTGATGCTGGTGGTGTCGATGTTCTTCTCCGGGATGCTGCTGCCGCTGGCGCTCTTCCCCGGCCTGCTCGGCGAGATCGCGCCGGTGCTGCCGTGGGCCGCGCTGATCCAGGTGCCGACCGACGTTTTCCTGGAGCGCTCGACCGGGGCCGCGCTGCTCGGTGCGCTCGGCTTCCAACTCGCCTGGGGCCTCGGGCTGGTCCTCCTCGGCCGGGGCGTCCAGCTGCTCGCGACCCGCAAGGTGGTGGTCCAGGGTGGCTGAGCCGGCCCTCGCCCGCGCCGCGGCCCCGCCCGCCGGAGGCGACCCGCTCCCGAACGACCCGCTCCCCACCGGTCCGCTCCCGACCGAGCGGGGCCTGCTCGCCCGGACCCGCTGGGCGCTGCGCGCCTGGTGGCTCACCGCCGCGATGTGGACCAGGGCGACGATGTCCTACCGGGCGTCCTTCGTGCTGATGCTCGTCGCCAACCTGGTGATCACCTTCCTCGACTTCGTCGTGGTGATCCTGATGTTCCGGCACACCGACCGGCTCGGCGGCTGGACGCTGCCCGAGCTCGGCTTCCTCTACGGCACCTCGGGCTTCGCGCTCGGCATGGCCAACCTGCTGGTCGGCAGCGTCGACGGCCTGGGCCAGCGGATCCGGGCGGGCACGCTGGACACCATGCTGATCCGGCCCGCCCCGGCGCTGGCCCAGGTCTGCGCCGAGCGCTTCTCGCTGCGCCGGATCGGCCGGCCGGTGCAGGCGGTCGGGGTGCTGGCCTGGTCGCTGGCCGCCCTGGACGTCGACTGGACCTGGGACCGGGTGCTGCTCGTCCCGTCCCTGCTGGTCTGCGGCACGGCGATCTTCGCCGCGGTGTTCGTGGGCTTCGCCACCCTCCAGTTCTGGTGGGGCGAGGCCAAGGAGATCCAGAACGCCTTCACCTACGGCGGCGCCACCGTGCTGCACTACCCGCCGACCGTCTTCGCCAAGGAGCTGGTGGCGGGCACCGTGTTCGGCGTCCCGCTGGCCTTCGTCAACTGGCTGCCCGCGCTGCGGATCCTCGACCGGCCCGACCCGCTCGGCCTGCCGACCGCCTTCCAGTACGCCTCGCCGATCGCCGCCGTCCTCGCGCTGGTGGCGGCCGGGCTGGCCTGGCGCGCCGGGCTGCGGGCCTACCGCGGCACCGGCAGCTGACCCGGCCCCGAACCCCCTCCGAAAGCAGGACTCCCATGGCACTGATCGAACTCGACGACGTCCGCCGCACCTTCACCGTCCGCGCCAAGGCCGGCCGGCTGAAGCGCGAGAAGCGCGAGGTCCGCGCGGTGGACGGGCTGAGCTTCACGGTGGAGGCCGGTGAATGCGTCGGCTACATCGGCCCGAACGGCGCGGGCAAGTCCACCACCATCAAGATGCTCACCGGCATCCTGGTGCCCTCCGGCGGCCGGCTGCGCGTCGCCGGCGTCGACCCGGCCCGGGAGCGCGTCGCGCTGGCCCGCCGGATCGGCGTCGTCTTCGGGCAGCGCACCACGCTCTGGTGGGACCTCCCGCTCCGGGACTCCTACGAGCTGGCCCGCCGGATCTACCGCATCCCCGAGCACCGATACCGGGCCAACCTCCGACGCTGCGTCGAACTGCTCGACCTCGGCGCCCTGCTGGACACCCCGGTGCGCCAGCTCTCGCTCGGCCAGCGGATGCGCGGGGACCTGGCGGCGGCGCTGCTGCACGACCCGCAGGTGCTCTACCTGGACGAGCCCACCATCGGGCTGGACGTGGTGAGCAAGGGCCGGGTGCGCGACTTCCTGCGCGAGGTCAACCGCGACGAGGGCACCACCGTGCTGCTCACCACCCACGATCTCACCGACATCGAGCAGCTCTGCGGCCGGGTCATGGTGATCGACCACGGCCGGGTCGTCTACGACGGCGGCCTGGAGGGGCTGCACGCGGCGGGCGACAGCGAGCGGACCCTGGTCGTCGACCTCGCCGAGGCGCGGCCGCCGATCGAGGTGCCCGGCGCCCGGGTGGTGAAGGTCGACGGGCCGCGGCAGTGGCTGGCCTTCCCGGCCCAGCAGAGCGCCGCCCCGATCGTCGCCGCGGTCGCCGACCGGTACCCGATGGTCGACCTGTCGGTCCGCGAGCCGGCCATCGAGGACGTGATCGCCCGGATGTACGCGGAGGTCGCGATCGGCTGACCGGCCCCGGCGCGGCGGGCGTGCGTCCGGTCCGGTGGCCGGGCCGGGCGCACGGCGTTCCCACGGCGGGGGCGCGTCTTTGTGGGGCGCGCCCTCCGCATGCGCCGGCAACGGGCAGACTGGCGGGGTGAGTGACGATGCCTTCAGCGGGACCGGGCCCGGGGTCCGGTTCACCGCGGCCGACGAGGAGAAGAGACGCGGCGTCCGCCGGATGAAGACCATCGCGACCGGCCTGCTGGCCTTCGCGACCCTGGTCTTCGCCCTGGCCACCTGGGCGAAGGCGGCCGGTGCCGGCGCCTGGGCGGGCTACCTGGCCGCCGCCGCCGAGGCGGGCATGGTCGGCGCGCTCGCCGACTGGTTCGCGGTGACCGCGCTCTTCCGCCGTCCGTTCGGCCTGCCGATCCCGCACACCGCGATCATCCCGACCAAGAAGGACGCCTTCGGCAAGTCGCTCGGCGACTTCGTCGGCGACAACTTCCTCTCCGGCCAGGTGGTGCGCGGCCGGCTCGCCGCGCTCGGCATCGCCCGCCGGCTGGGGGAGTGGCTGGCCGCGCCCGGCAGCGCCGAGCGGGTCACCAAGGAGGCGTCGGCCGCGCTGCGCGGCGTCCTCGCGGTGCTGCGCGACGACGACGTCCAGGCGGTCGTCGGCGAGGCGGTGACCAGGCGGGCCGCCGCCACCTCGGTCGCCGAGCCGATGGGCCGGATGCTCGGCAGGGTGGTCGCCGACGGCGGCCACCACGGCGTGGTCGACCTGATCGCCGTCCGGGTGCACGACTGGCTGACCGAGAACCACGAGGAGGTGGTCCAGCGGGTCACCCAGAAGACCCCGGGCTGGACGCCGAGGTTCCTCGACCACCAGGTCGGCGAGCGGGTCTACAAGGAGCTGATGCGGTTCGTCACCGACATCCGGGACGACCCGCACCACGCCGCGCGCGGCGCCGTCGACAACTTCCTCGCCGACTTCGCCACCGAACTGCAGAGCGACCGGGAGACCATCGCCCGGGTCGAGCGGGCCAAGGCCGACCTGCTGGTCCGCCCCGAGGTGCAGGAGCTCATCGCCTCCACCTGGGCCGCCGTCCGCGCCCTGGTGCTGACCGCGGCCGAGGACGAGGACAGCGAGCTGCGCCGGCGCATCCGTGACGGCGTGCGCGACTTCGGCGCGCGCCTGGCGACCGAGCCGAAGCTCCAGGCCAAGGTGGACGGCTGGCTCCAGGACGCCGCCCAGTACCTCGTCGACACCTACCGCGCGGAGATCACCTCGCTGATCTCCGAGACCGTGGCCGGCTGGGACGCGGACGACGCGTCCCGCAAGATCGAGGCCAACGTCGGTCGTGACCTGCAGTTCATCCGGATCAACGGGACCGTGGTCGGAGCGCTGGCCGGACTGCTCATCCACACCGTGGCGGTGGCCCTCGGAGGGTGAGCCACCTGTGCTTATCCTTGCGGACACAGCTTGATACGCGTGTAGAGAAGAAGGGCACCACCGTGGTCCAGCCGGACGGAAGTCGGATCGGAAACCCCACCGCGAACCGGGGCATCGAGGCGTTCATCGCCGGGATGCCCAAGGCGGAGCTGCACGTCCACCACGTGGGCTCGGCCTCGCCGCGGGTGGTCGCCGAGCTGGCCGCGCGCCACCGCGGCCGGTCGAAGGTGCCGGTCGACCCGGCCGCCCTCGCCGAGTACTTCACCTTCACCGACTTCGCCCACTTCATCGAGGTCTACCTCAGCGTCGTCGACCTGATCCGCGACGCCGAGGACGTCCGCGCGCTGACCTACGGCGTCGCCGAGGACATGGCCCGGCAGAACATCCGGTACGCGGAGCTGACCATCACGCCGTACTCCTCGGTCAGCCGGGGCATCCCCGACGTCGCCTTCATGGAGGCCATCGAGGACGCCCGGGTGCGGGCCGAGAAGGACCTCGGCGTCGTGCTCCGCTGGTGCTTCGACATCCCCGGCGAGGCCGGTCTGGCCGCCGCCGAGGAGACCGCCCGGCTCGCCGTCGACCTCGCCCCCGAGGGCCTGGTCAGCTTCGGCCTCGGCGGCCCGGAGATCGGCGTGCCGCGCCCGCAGTTCAAGCCGTACTTCGACCGGGCGCGGGCGGTCGGTCTGCGCAGCGTCCCGCACGCGGGCGAGACCACCGGCCCCGAGACGGTCTGGGACGCCCTGCGGCTGCTCGGCGCCGAGCGCATCGGCCACGGCACCCAGGCCGTGCGGGACCCGGCCCTGGTGGACCACCTCGGTGAGCACCGGATCGCCCTGGAGGTCTGCCCGACCTCGAACATCGCGACCCGCGCGGTCGAGCGGATCGAGGAGCACCCGATCCGGCAGATGGTCGACGCGGGCCTGCTGGTCACCGTCAACAGCGACGACCCGCCGATGTTCGGCACCGACCTCAACACCGAGTACGCGGTCGCGGCCCGGCTGCTGGACCTGGACGAGGCGGGCGTCGCCGCGCTGGCGCGCAACGCGGTCGAGGCGTCCTTCCTGGACCCGGCCGGCAAGGCCCGGATCGTCGGCGAGATCGACGCCCACCTGGCCGGGTGGGGCACGGTCTGACCTTCCCCCGGAGTGCCTGCGGGCCGGTGCCGTCCTGGACGGCACCGGCCCGCGGTGCGTCCGGCGGCGGGGCCCGCGCCGACGCGTGGCGCCACTCTTTCGGGTTGTGGCGCCAAAAGGGCTTGGTGTGGCGCCATCGGTGTGCCATCCTTGGGGCATGGACCTCTCGCCGTACGTCGACAACCTCCGGAACGAGCTCGCGGTCGCAGCGAGCGCGGGCGGAGACGAAGCCCGTGCCCTGGCCGAGCGCCTGACTCTTCCGCTGGAGTCGGCCGTGCGGCTCACCCTTCTCAACGCCCTCTCCGCCGCGATGGGCGAGGTCACCCGTGATCTCGCGCCCGGCTCGGTGGACGTCCGGCTCCGGGGGCTGGATCCGGAGTTCGTGGTGATGGCGCCACCGTCGCCGGAGGTGTTCCACGACGCCGGTGAGCGGTCACCGGCGCCGGTGGCGCCGCCGGTGGCACCGGTGGGGCCGGAAGGGGAGGACGGCAACACCGCCCGGATCAACTTCCGTCTGCCCGCCCACCTCAAGACCAGGGTCGAGGAGGCGGCCGGCCAGGAGGGCCTCTCGACCAACGCCTGGCTGGTCCGCGCCGTCGCCGCCGCCCTGGAGCCGGGCGAGCCCGTCCGGGCCGTCGGGCGGACGGTGTCACCGACCGGGCAGGGGTTCACCGGCTGGGTCCACTAGGTCCCGCGCTTCCCACTCCTTCTCCTTCCACCCCGTCCGACCGGCGGGTTCATCCATCAGAGCCAAGAGAACGGGACAGCCATGCCTTCTTTCGACACTCCGGGCCCGATCAGCGCCACCATCGAGTTCGACATCGCGTCCGTCCGGATCGCCGCGGGCAAGCGCACGGACACCGTGGTCGAGGTCCGGCCGGCGGACCCGGCGGTCGAGGCGGACGTCAAGGCCGCGGAGCAGACCAGGATCAGTTACGCGGGCGGCGCCCTGGTGGTGAAGGGCCCGAAGAAGCGCTCGCTCTTCGGGCGGGCGGGCTCGGTCGACGTCACCGTCGAGCTGCCGGCCGGTTCGGAGGTCCACGGCAACGCGCCGATGGGGGACTTCCTCTGCGAGGGGCTGCTGGGCGACTGCCGGGTGCGGACGTCGGTCGGCCGGATCCAGGTCGAGCACGCGGACTCCGTCCACCTGCGGACGGACCACGGGGACGTCCGGCTGCGGCGGGCCGACGGGGACGCCGAGGTCAACGGCTCCGGCCGGGTCGAGATCGGCACCGTGGCGGGCACGGTGACGGTGAAGAACCTCAACGGCGAGACGGTGATCGGCGAGGCCGGCGGGGACCTCAAGGTCAATTCCTCCAACGGCCAGATCCAGGTCGGCACGGCCCTCGGGGACGTGGACATCAAGACGGCCCAGGGCGCCGTCCGGATCGGTGAGGTGGTCCGCGGGAGGGTCGTCCTGCAGAGCGCCATCGGCGAGCTGGAGGTCGGCATCCGCGAGGGCACGGCCGCCTGGCTCGACGTCCACACCAAGCTCGGCAGCCTCCGCAACTCGCTCGGCGCCGCCGCGGGCCCCGGCGAGGCGACGGAGCGGGTCGAGATCCGGGGGCGGACGCAGCTCGGTGACATCGTGATCCGGCGCTCCTGACCACCCGGTCACGGCCCGGCGTACCCGGTAGCGAAGGAGGCGTGAGCCATGACCCTGAGGCCGGTCCCCGCCGCCCCGATCACGGCGGCGCTCTCCGTGGCCGGACTGACCAAGTCCTACGGGGGGAGGGTGGTGCTGGACGGCATCGACCTGACGGTCCCCGAGGGCACGGTGTTCGCACTCCTCGGGGCGAGGGGAGCCGGGAAGAGCACCGTCGTGCGGATCCTCTCCACGCTCGTCCCGGCCGACGGCGGGGTGGTGCGGGTAGCCGGGCACGAGCTGGTGCAGCGGGCGGGCAGGGTTCCGCAAAGGGGCAGGGCGCTGCGAGGGGGCAGGGCTCGGGGCGCGGGCGCGGGTGCGGTCCGGGGCGTGGGCGGAGTTCGGGGCGCGGGTGAGGTCCGGCGGGCGATCGGTGTCGTCGGCCAGGTCTCGGCGGTGGACAAGCTGCTCACCGCCGAGGAGAACCTGCTCCTCATGGCGGACCTCCACCACCTGGGCCGTCGGGAGGGGCGCAGGCGGGTCGCGGAGCTGCTGCGGCGCTTCGAACTGAGGGAGGTGGCGAACCGGCCGGCCGCCGGTCTCCCGGTCGGCGTGCTGCGCACGCTGGATCTGGCGATGGCGCTGGTCGGGGAGCCTCGGGTCGTCCTGCTCGACGAGCCGACCGCCGGCCTCGACGCGGCGGGCCGGCGGGCGCTGGGGGAGACGGTCCGGGGCCTCGCCACCGACCACGGCCTCACCGTCCTGCTCACCACGCGGCACCTGGAGGAGGCGGACCGGGTCGCCCACCGGACGGCCGTGCTCAACGGCGGCCGGATCGTGGCCGAGGGCACGGCGGCCGAGCTGAGACGGTTCGTCCCGGGCAGCCACCTGCGGCTGAGCTTCGCCGGCCGGGCCGAACTCCGGGCGGCCGCGGCGCTCTTCGACTACGCGGCGCCGGACGAGGAGGCGCTGGCGCTGTCCATACCCGGCGACAACTCGATCGTCACGGTGAAGGCCGTGCTGGACGCCCTGGACCTCGCCGCCGTCCGCGCGGAGGCGCTGACGGTGCACGGCCCTGACCCGGAGGAGGTGCTCACCGCCCTGCTGTCGGCGGGGTGACGGGTGAGGGCGGTCGAGCAGGGCGGGGCGAGCAGGGCGGGGCGAGCAGGGCGGGCGAGCAGGGTGCGCGGGCTCAGCCGAGGAACTCGACGCGGTCGATGAGGCCTTCGCGGACCCGGTAGGCCACCAGGACGCGGACCGGTTCGTCGGACAGGCCGTGGGCGACTTCGTGGTCGACCACCCAGTCGCCCTCGGTGAGCCCTCCCACGATCTCCGCCCGGCAGCGGCCCGCGGCGAACTGCCGGGTGTAGGTGTCGCGCAGGGCCTGACGGCCTTCCAGCCGGCTGCCGTCCCGCCGAAGAACGAGGACGTCCTCGGCGTAGGTGGCGACGAAGGCGTCGATGTCGTGGTTGTTGTAGGCGGTGAGCTGCTGCTCGACCACGTCCTGCGGGCTGGTCATGCGGGGTGTCCGTTCGGGTCGGATTCGGTTCGGAGCCGGGTCAGTTCTTCAGGACGAAGACGAGTCCGACGACGACCGCGATGAGGAGGCCGGCGATCATCCCGATCGCCATGGGGCCCACCCGGTCGCGAAGTTGCCTCGACGGCTGGACACGGATGCTCGGATCCGTGCTCAGGTCCCACCAGTTGATGATGCGCTGGAAGTCCACGTGGAAGTCGGGGGAAGGGTAGATGTCGCTGTGCTGCAGCCCGGGCAGTGAGCGGCGCCGACCGTTCGTGAGGTGGATCCGGGGCACGAGCGAGTACCCGTACTGGTTGTCGGTCTCGCGGATGTCGATCCAGCGGATCTCGTGCCAGGGATAGGTGCGGCCGCGACCGAGGCCCCAGCAGATGGTGATGCCGGAGGCGTCGACGGTGGTCCAGGACCGGAGCACGACGAAGGTGGCGAGGCCGACCAGCACCAGGGTCCCGCCGAGCACCCAGCCGAAGCCCGCCGGGCCGAGACGGTAGGCGGCGAACACTCCCTCCACGGCCAACACCACGCAGAGGACGCCGAGGTGAAGCCAGGACGGGCGATACCGGTCTTTCCCCCGGAAGCTCAGTTCGATCACCGTTCGCACACTACGCCCCGGGCCCCGGTGGAGAGGGGGTGGGGCCCGGGCGGGCCCGGGCGTCAGACGTCGAACTCCCCGTTGCGGATCCCGGCGAGGAGGTCACGCCACTCGTCGGTGGTGAGTTGGGCGACGGCGGAGGGCTGGAGGCTGCTGCGGAGGTAGACGGTGTCGGGGGTGATGGCCACCTCGGGGCAGTTGGCAGAGTTTGCGCACGCCTCGGGGCGTATCCAGGTGAGGTCATCCATTGGTCTACATCTCCTTCTTGATCTTTGAAATCAGATCGCGAGAACGGTCGACCGACAGAGCCCTTTCGGTCATCTCCTCTATGATCGCGCGATACTTGTCCAGGTGTTCTGTTGAATGAAGGAACGTCGGCCCGTCGACGGTGTCATAGAGGACGGTGTCGAGGCGTGGCGCGCTGCCGTTCATGTAGATGATCGCTTGGCCGGATCCCTTGAATCCACCCGACTCGAAGGTGATCGCGCGAAGCGTGACATGCTGACGTTGTGAGAGCTCCAGTAGCCAGTCCAACTGCTCTCGTGCCGCTTCTCGGCCACCAAACTGCATGCGCAGTGCGGCCTCGTGCACGATCGCGAGATACGGCGGGGCACCCTCTGTCATGAGAGTATCGGCGCGTCGCATGCGATGTTCGATACGAGTTTCCACCACGCGTGGACTCAGTGGTACCTGGGCATCGCGGAAGATGGCTCTGCTGAATCGCTCGGTCTGCATTGGCCCTGGAGGATGGCAGATCTGGTAGGACTGCGTTCCGCGAGCGAGGTATTCCTGCTCGGCGATATCGAGGAACCCGATCGGGACGGCTCCCCGATACTCCTCCCACCATCCCTTGGAGCGGTCGCCCGCCATAGCCGCGAGAGCTTCGACGAAGTCCTGGTCGGTCTCGCCGTACTTGTTGGCCAGCGCGATCACACGTTCAGCGCTGACCGGATAGGTCCCCTGCTCGATGAGTGTGACCTTGCTGCGGTCCACCCCGAGAACGGTGGCGGCCTCTCCTGCCGTGCAGCCGGCGGCATCTCGCATCTTCCGTAGCTCGATGCCGACCCGCTTGCGGCGTGCTGTTGGGGTAGGTGGCATCTGCCAAGCATCTACCCCCGCAGCTGTGTCAGTCCAGCTGATCCATCGGCACATCTTCTACGGATCGGCTGGCAAATTTGCCGTCCAGTGCCCTACAGTCTGTGATGCACCGCTCACCGAACGGGTTGTCAGTAACGCCAACCCCTAGGGCAGTTGGTACCTGCTGCCCGGGCACCGAAGAGCATCCGTATGTGGTCCTTCCAGCGCCGCTGCGGACTGGCTCACGGCGACACCCTCACCGGTGTGCCCCACCTACACCGCAGGGAGATTCCCCGTGTGTAACCGCAACTCCCCTTCCCTCACCCTCGCCCGCGAGGGCCTCCGCAGCGCCATGGCGCGGAGCGGCTGGCACCCCGAGGTCATCGCCGACGCCGAACTCGCGCTCGCCGAACTCATCGTGAACGCCTGGCGGCACGGCCGGACGTCCTCGCCGGTCGTCCTGGTGTTCATCAACGACACCACGCTGCGGGTCTCCGTCAATGACGACAGCTGCGAGCTGCCGGAGCAGCGCCACCCCTCCGACCTCGCCGAGTGCGGGCGCGGCCTCCAGCTCATCGAGGGCCTCACCCACCGGTGGGGCGCCGAGCCCTGCAAGCGCGGCAAGGCCGTCTGGTTCGAGCTGGACGCCGTCGCGTGAACGTCATCCACCTGCCCGTTCCCCCGCGGCCGCACGAGGCCGGCACCACCACCGTCCCCTACCTCGCCGTCGAACCCTCTCCGGACGCCGCCGTCCAGCTCCGGCTGGCCGTCGACGACCCCGTCGGTGCGGATCCCGACGAGCAGCTCGTCTTCCGTCTCACCACCCGGCAGGCCGAGGACCTCATGCACGGCCTCGCCTGGCGGCTGGGCTGGCGCTGCGGCAGGCCCCTCGGCACCATCTCGACGAGTCCGCCGTGCTCGGACTCCTGAGTCTGATCGTCCTGTCCGCCGTCGTCGGCGCGGTCTGTCAGGCGAGGAGCGACGCCCTGCGCCGCGACGCCGCCGACCGCGCCGGGGCGGTCCGGCGGCCGGTCAGCGCAGGCGCGACGAGGAGAGGATCGACGCCAGGTGGGCGACGACCATCCCCCAGGTGATCACCGCGATCGCGGCCAGCGCGATCCGGGTCGGCCCGAGGCCGCCGACCGCCGCGTCCGCCACCGCCGTGGCCAGCAGCACCAGCGAGGCCTCGATGCCGTTGGTCACCCGGTGAATCTTGAAGATGGAGGCGAACCGTCGCGCGGTGGCCATGCCCTGCGAGCGCGGCTGGGTCGACTCCTCGTCGGCGGGCGCCAGCCCGCTGCGGGCCCGGGCCACGTCGACCAGGTCGGTGGAGGCCTTCAGCAGGACGACGCCCAGCGCCGTCGCCAGGCCGACCGAGATCCACAGGTCGGACCCGCCCCGGGCGGCCCGGATGCCCGCACCGATCATCAGCGCGGCATCGGCCAGGTAGGCGCCGAGCCGGTCGACGTACACACCCGCCGTGCTGAACTGCCGCTTCCAGCGGGCCACCTCGCCGTCGACGCAGTCGAACAGCAGGAACCCCTGGAACAGCAGGGCGGCCAGGACCGCGCCCGTCAGCCCGGGGATCACCAGGGCGGCCCCGGCGCCGACGCCGCAGACCACCATCACCCAGGTCAGGGTGTTCGGCGAGACGGACGTCCGCACCAGCCGCCGCGTCGTCCGCAGCGAGATCCGGCGCATGTAGAGGCGGCCCGCCCAGTGCTCACCGTTGCGGCTCTGCATCTTGGCCTGCGGCTGGCAGACCTCCCGCATCTCGGCCAACGTCGGTGCTGCGACCTTCACGAATTCCTCCACCTTGTCCGGCCGGACTCAGAAACGATCAAAGGCTACGGCCTGCCGTGGCCACGGTCCGGGGCGGGGCTCCGAGGTGGCGTCGCCGAGCCGGAGCGGAGGCGCGAGGGCGCGGGGTCAGCCCGCGAAGGTCAGTGCGGCGGCCGCGACGAACAGCACCTGGAGAGCGGTGCGGGGGCCGATCGGGGTGACGCCGGGGAGTCGGCGGCGGGCGGCCGAGACGTTCGCCGGGAACATCGCGATCATCATGAGGATCAGACCCGCGGACGCCAACCTGGTCGTCGCCGGGACGAGGACCAGGACGGCGCCGGCCAGCTCCAGCAGGCCGGTCAGCGTGATCAGCAGCTCCGGCCGGGGCAGGCCCGGCGGGACCATGGCGACGAGTCCGCTCCGCAGGCGCGGGAGGAAGTGCGCGGACGCGGTGAGCAGGAACATCGCGGCCAGTCCGACCCGCAGGGCGGGGTGCCAGCCGTCGAGCACGTCCACACCGGCCAGTCCGGCCAGGCGGGCGGCCAGGAATCCGGCGACAAGAGCGATCAGGGGTGCCATCTCGGCCTCCGAAGGTGCGGGTGGTGCCCTGCGCGCAGGGCATCTTGACACCATCAAGTTAGGTGCGGCCGCGCCATCTTGTCAATGGAAAGTTATGATCGGGGCATGTCTGCCCAGCCCTATCACCACGGTGACCTGAGGAATGCCCTGCTCGCCGCCGCCGCCGCGGCCATCGAACAGAACGGGCCCGCCGCGCTGAGCCTGCGCGAACTGGCCCGGCGGGCCGGCGTCTCCCATGCCGCCCCCGCCCACCACTTCGGCGACAAGGCGGGACTGCTCACCGCACTCGCCGCCCAGGGGTACGAACTCCTCGCCGACGCGGTACGCGCTGCCGGGCCGGACCTGGCCGGGGCGGGGATCGCCTATGTCCGGTTCGCCGTCGGGCACCGCGCCCACTTCACGGTCATGTTCGAGCCCGGCCTCTACCACCCGGACGACCCGCACCTGTCCGCCGCCCGGGCCCGCGCCGACGAGGCCCTCGCCGCCGCGCTCGCGGCGTCCGCCCCGCAGCACGCGCGGGACCGCGAGCTCAAACTGGCGGCCTGGTCGATCGTCCACGGCTTCGCCCAGCTGTGGAACAGCGGGAGCCTGCCCGACCGCGCCGGGGAGGACCCGGCGACGATCGCCCGCGCGGTGATCGGCAACCTGCTGCGCGCCTGACCCGCCCGGCGGCGGGTGGCCGCCCACCCGCCGCCGGACCGTACGGCGCGCCGGTCAGATCAGCGCCACCGCCGGCACCGGAGCGGTCCCGCCCCGGTGCAGCCAGCCGCGTTCGGCGGCCGACCAGGCGGACGTGGTCAGCAGGTAGAGCGCGGCGGCCAGCGGCACCAGCGCCGCGAACAGCACGGTGCCGAACGACAGGTACGGCATGACCGCCATCAGTCCGGCCTGCCCGGGCTGGCCCGGCTGCGCCGGCTGCTTCGGAGCGGCCGCCTGCGCACGGCGGGCCCGGCGGAAGTTGACGTACCCCACGGCGGCCAGCCCCGCGTACAGCGCGCCGAACACCACCCACTGCGCGGCGCTCTGCGCGCCGCCCGCGTGCAGGCCGAGCGGGACGCCGAAGAGGGTGTGGCCGAGCAGGTCGTTCGGGGTGGTGAACAGCCGGTACATCACCGAGAAGAACGGGATCTGGATCAGCATCGGCAGGCACCCGGCGAACGGCGAGGCCTTCTCCTCCCGGTACAGCTCGGCGAGCGCGGCCTGGAGCTTCTCCGGCTTGCCCTTGTGCTTGCGGTTCAGCTCGGCGACCTTCGGCGCGAGCCGGGCCCGCGACTTCTCGCCGCGCGCCGCCGCCCGCGCCAACGGGTGCAGGGCGAGCCGGACGCAGACGGTGAACAGGACGATCGCCAGCGCGGTGGGCACCAGGTGGGCGAGGGAGGCGACGACGTCGTGGGCCAGGCCGACGGCCGGGTCGAGCACTGCGAAAACGGACATGGTGGAGCGAGCCCTCCGGGGTCTCAGCGTCTCAGGACATGAGTGATCGGCGGAGGGCGGCCGCGTGGACGGCGGTGGAGAAAGGGGTGGTTACGCGGCCGCCGGGGCCGCGCCCGGGGCCCTGGGGCGTCGCCTGCCCCGGGCGTCGGGATCGCGCTGCGGGAGGAAGGCCGTCCGGAGCGCCCGGCGACGCAGCGTCCCGTCCCGGACGGCGGCCGGCGCCCGCGCGCCCAGCAGCCGGGCCGCGGCCAGCGTGCCCGCGACGGCGCCGGCCAGCAGCACCACGGCCGCGGCGGCGGCCACCGAGGTCAGCGTTCCACCGTCGGTGAGCGCCTCCCCGGTCAGCACCCGGAGCAGGCCGAGGAGCATCGCGACGAATCCCACGGTGAGCTCCTCTCCTGCCGAGTGCCGAGTGCCGAGTGCCCGGGCACCGAGTGCCTGGCGTACGGGCTGATGAACCGACTGGTGTGCCGACGGACGCGCCGGGCTCGGCGGTACCGAGTCCGGGCGTTGTCGACGATGGTACGACGCCCGGCGCTCCCGGGGGAGCGCGTGCTCACGGCGGGCGGCCCCCGGTGCTCCCGCGCACCGTAGCCAGCGGTGCTACCCGGGGCTACCTTGGAAGGATGAAGACAATTACCCAGCGGGAGTTCCGGAACAACTCCGCCGCGGTGATGGACGCGGTGGAGGCGGGCGAGACCTTCCACATCACCAGGAACGGGGTCGAGGTCGCGGAGCTGCGGCCGGTCGCGGAGCGGCGGCGGCTCACGGCCGAGGAACTGGTGGCGCGGCACGTGAAGCTGCCGCGGGTGGACTACCAGCAGATGCGCAAGGAGGCCGAGGAGTACTTCGGCCCCGAGGAGCTGGTGGGGGACGACGGCGACGACCCCTTCGAGCGGCGGCGTGGCTGAGCGGCGCAGGGCGCCCCGGCGCCGCCCGGCCGGGGTGCTGGACACCTGCGTCTACATCGACCTGGCGCTGCTCAACCCGGCCGAGCTGCCGGCCGTGCCGGAGCTGACCGCGATCACCTTCGCCGAGCTCCAGCAGGGCGTCTCGATGGCCCGGGACGCGGTCAGCCGGGCGTCGCGGCTGGAGGTGCTGGGCGCGGCGATGGCCGACTTCGACCCGCTGCCCTTCGACGCGGCCGCCGCCGCCCGGTACGGGACGCTGGTCACGCTGACCATCGCCGCCGGGCGCCAGCCGCGTCCGCGCCGGATCGACCTGATGATCGCGGCCGTCGCCTCCGCGCACGGGCTGCCGCTGTACACGCGCAACGTGGCGGACTTCCGGGGCCTCGGCGCGGCCGTCGAGGTCATCGGGATCTGACCGGATCCGACTCAGTCCGGCCGACTCCAGCCGGGGCCGACCGGGGCCGACCGGCCGCGCCGCGCCCCCGGAAGGGGTCAGCCGAGCCGGACGGTCGTGCCGGTGGCGGCCGAGGTGCGGGCGGCCTCCAGGACGGTCAGGGTGGCCACGGCGTCGAGCGGGTCGACCGGCGGCGGAGTGCCCGGGTCGGCCAGCGCGGCGGCGACGCCCGCGTAGAAGGCGGGGTAGTCGCCCAGGTCGGTCGCAACGGTGGTCGCGTCCTCGTCGGTGCCGACGGTGCCGTACCGGGAGGGCTGGTCGGCGCCCCACGGCGCCCCGGCGCGGCCGGTGCCGTCCGGGCGCTGACCGGCGCGGAGGTCCTCCTCCTGCGGGTCCATGCCGAACTTCACGTATCCGGCGGTGTCGCCGAGCACCCGCAGCCGGGGCCCGACGAGCGGGGTGATGGCGCTGGTCCACAGGTGGGAGCGGGTGCCGCAGGCGTGGGTGAGGGCGAGGAAGGCGTCGTCGTCGACCACCGCGCCGTCCCGGCGGGTGTCGATCTCGGCGTAGACCGTCTCGACCGGGCCGAACAGGGTGAGCGCCTGGTCGACCAGGTGGCTGCCCAGGTCGTACAGCGTGCCGCCGCCCTCGGCCGGGTCGGCCAGCTCGCGCCAGCCCGCCTTGGGCTTGGGGCGGAACCGCTCGAACCTGGACTCGAAGCGGTGCACCCGGCCCAGCGCGCCCTCGCGGACCAGCCGGGCGGCGGTGAGGAAGTCGCCGTCCCAGCGCCGGTTCTGGAAGACGGAGAGCAGGACGCCCTGTGACCGCGCCAGCGAGCAGAGCTCCCGTGCGTCGGCGGCGGTGGCGGCCAGCGGCTTGTCGACCACGGTGGCCAGCCCGGCGCGCAGCGCGGCCCGGGCGAGCGGGACGTGGGTGCGGTTGGGCGAGGCGATCACGATCAGGTCGAGCGCGTCCCGGTCGGCCAGCAGCTGCTCCGGGGTGTCCACGGCACGGGCGCCGGGGTGGTCCGTGCGCAGCTGGGCGCGGCGGTCGGGGTTGGCGGTGACCACCGCGTCCAGCCGGAGCCCGGGGGTGCTGGCGATCACCGGGGCGTGGAAGGCGGCTCCGGCCAGACCGTAGCCGATCAGGCCGACACGGAAGGGGCCGTCGTGGTCGCGGGAAGGGCGTGAGGAGGGGCTCATGCGCCTTACTCAATCACGGTGCGCCAGCACGAGGTGTCCGATTGGCCACGGTTTCGGCGCCTTCGATGTGACGGACGGTGAGGCGGCCGGGGTGGTTCGACCGGGACGCCCGCCGGTGGGGCGGCGGGCGTCCCGGCGGTCCGGGGGCGGGCCGGTCCGGGGTGGTCGGGGCCGGCGGGCCGGTCCGGGGTGGTCGGCGCCGGCGGGCGGGTCAGCGGGCGTGGGCACCCGGGGTGCGGCGGCGCTGACGGTGGATGACGGCGACGACGGCGCCGGCCAGGAGGAAGGCCGAGCCGATCGAGGCCAGGACGCCGAGGGAGCGGTCGGAGCCGGTCTGGGCGAGCCGCTCGTGATCGGTGGCCGGCACCGGGGCGGGCGCGGCGGCCTGCGCAGGAGCCTGCGTGGTGGGACCGGGGCCGGCCACCGCTGCGGGGCCGGTCGTGGGCGGCGGCGTGGTGGCGGAGGCGGCGGGGGTGGTGGCCGCGGCGGTCGGCGTGGCCGCAGCGGTGCTGTGGTCGTGCCCGGCGGGGTGGCCGGACGACGGAGCCGGGGCGGTGCCGCCCGGAGCGGGCGCGGGCGGCGTCGCGGGTGTCGTCGCGGGTGTCGTCGTCGGTGCGGTGCCGCTGCCGTCGAAGACCACGTCCGAACAGGAGTAGAACGCCTCCGGGCTGTCCGAGCGCTGCCAGATCGCGTAGATCAGCTGGCGCCCGGTCTTCCCCGCCGGGACCTTGCCGGGCAGCACGTAGGAGCCGTCCGTCAGCTGCGGGTCGGTGACCGTGAGGAACGGCTGGGGCTCCAGGTTCGCCCAGGTCAGCGGCTTGGTCGGGGAGTAGCTGGCATTGGTGACGAAGAGCTGGAAGGTGCCCCGGTGCGGCGCGGTGGCGCGGTAGCGGAAGGTGAAGTCCGACCCGGCCGTGAGGTTGGTGGCGGGCCAGTCGGCGCGCGGCAGGTCGAGGCCCTTGTACAGGTCCGAGCCCGCGCTGCACAGCCGGCCGTCCGGGATCAGCTCGCGGTGGCGCCCGGCGGCGTCCCCGATCCGCAGGCTCATCCAGTCGTAGAGGGCGGCCGTGCCCCCGGCGGCCACGGCGGCCTGGCAGGCCGCCGACTTCGGGTGCTCGGCGCCCTCCAGGTAGCAGCCCTCGATCCGGCTGAGCGGATTCTGCATCGAGCCGTGCGCGGCGGCGGGTCCGCCACCGACCCCGACGGTGAGGCCGGCGGCGGCGAGGGTGAGGACGGCGGCGGGGAGGCGGTGGCGCACGGGCATGGTGGGGGGACTCCTTCGCGGGAGCGGGGTGAGGGTGGTGCCGTTCACGCTAGCCGGGCGGCGGGGGCCTGCTGAGGGGTGCTCAGAGAGGTTAGGGGCGGCTTAAGGAGCCGTTGAGGCGGGAGAGCCGCAGGCCGGTCCCGGAGCCCGTCCGGAGCCGGTCCCGCCCCGGGGTCCGGTGCGGGCTCCGGCCCGGGGTCCGGTGCGGGCTCCGGCGCGGTCGTCCGGACCTGGGCGTTCCGGTGGGCGGGACGTACTGCCGTCGGGCTGGTGTGCGGATTAGGCTGTGCCCCGTTGGGGCAGCCAGCAGTACCCCCGGCGGTCCGGTGTCCCGAGGTGGGTCCGGCCGGTGGGAGGCGCAACGGTGACGGCGGTGCGCCGCAGATTTGGTACGACCATCGCAAGACGTTGCAACTTCGGGAGACACGCACGTGGCAGAGCGCAAGCCCATCGAGTCCTGGCTGACCGACATGGACGGGGTCCTCATCCACGAGGGCACGCCGATCCCCGGCGCGGAGGAGTTCCTGCGCCGGCTGCGGGAGTCCGGCAAGCCCTTCCTGGTGCTCACCAACAACTCGATCTACACCCCGCGCGACCTCAGCGCGCGCCTGGCCGGCATGGGCCTGGAGGTGCCGGAGGAGTGCATCTGGACCTCCGCCCTCGCCACCGCGAAGTTCCTCAAGGGCCAGCGCCCCGGCGGCACCGCCTACGTGATCGGCGAGGCCGGCCTGACCACCGCGCTGTACCAGGCGGGCTACGTGCTGACCGACAACAACCCGGACTACGTCGTCCTCGGCGAGACCCGCACCTACAGCTTCGAGGCGCTCACCAAGGCGATCCGCCTGATCAACCAGGGTGCCCGCTTCATCTGCACCAACCCCGACGAGACCGGCCCGTCCACCGAGGGCGTGCTGCCGGCCACCGGCTCGGTCGCGGCGCTGATCACCAAGGCGACGGGCGTCGAGCCCTACTTCGTCGGCAAGCCCAACCCGCTGATGATGCGCGAGGCGCTGAACAGCGCCGGAGCCCACTCGGAGACCGCCGTGATGATCGGCGACCGGATGGACACCGACATCGTGGCGGGCATGGAGGCCGGCATGGAGACCATCCTGGTGCTCACCGGCCTCACCGCCGCCGCCGACGTGGAGCGGTTCCCGTACCGGCCGACCCGGGTCGTCCAGTCGATCGCGGACCTGGTCGACCTGGTCTAGCCTCTGCTCTGATGACGCGGGCCCCGCCCGGCCGACGGGCGGGGGGGGGCCCGGCGTTTGGGAGGGCCGGTTTGGGTTGGGGGGGATGGGGGGGGGGTGGGTTAGGGGGGGGGGTCCATACAAGGGAAACGG